>CAZPZK010000022.1:0-16608 GCA_964591095.1 uncultured Moraxellaceae bacterium
CCGCTGAGCAGTGAGCAGAAGGAATACGCCAGCACCCTGTATCATTCCGGGCAGGCATTGCTGACCATCATCAACGACATCCTCGACTTCTCCAAGATCGAGGCCGGCAAGCTGGGCATCGAGAAGATCCCGTTCAACCTGCAACGGCTGGTGGAGGAAGTCTGCGACCTGCTGCAGGCGCAGATCCAGTCGAAGGGGCTGGAAATGGTGCTGTGTTTCCACATCAATTGCCCGCGCCTGCTGATCGGCGACCCCAACCGCATCCGCCAGATCCTGCTCAACCTGCTGGGCAACGCCATCAAGTTCACCCATACCGGCTACATCGCGCTGCGCATCACCGCGCCGATGATCACCCCGGCCACGGTCAACATCGCCCTGGAAGTCATCGACACCGGTATCGGCATTCCGGAAGAAAAACAGGGCAAGCTGTTCCAGCTGTTTTCGCAAGCCGACGCCTCCACCACCCGCCGCTTTGGCGGCACCGGCCTGGGGCTGGCCATCTGCAAGGGCCTGGCCGAACTGATGGGCGGCCACATCGCGCTGAAGAGCAGCCAGCAGGTGGGTTCTTCCTTCCGCGTCGAGTTGCCGCTGCTGCGCCAAACCGCGGTGGAACGCACCCTGCCGCACTATCCGGAACTGTATTTCTCACCGATCATCATCATTGATCCGCTGGAAATCAATCGCAGCTATCTCAATGAAAGCCTGCAACGCTACGGCATGCGCGTGGAAATGGCGGCCACGCCGGAAGAAGGCCTGGCGCACCTGAAAACCGTGCGCCAGAGCACGCACCGCATTCCCTTCGTGCTGATCGACAGCACGCTGGTCCGGCTGGAAAGCGGCACCAGTTTCGCGCTGTCCATCCGCCAGAACCCGCAACTCGCCGATACGCATCTGATCCTGATGAGCCAGACGCCGCTGCGGCAGATGGAACCCTCGTTCTACATGCCCTTCAACGGCTATATCAACAAGCCGATCCGCTTCTATTCGGTGATCAACGAGATCGCCTCGATTTTCGCCGGCAAGAAAACCATCATCCAGCCGCACGAATACCAGAAGGAACTGCCCTCGCTGCCGACCCTCAACCCGAAACCGGAGAGCGCGCCCCGCCCGTCCAGCGGCTTGCGGGTGCTGCTGGCGGAAGACAATGCGGTCAACCAGAAGGTCGCGGTGAAGATGCTGGAGAAATCCGGCGCGCAGGTCGATGTGGCGCCCAACGGCGCGGAAGCGGTGCGGCTGTTCGGCATGCGCAAATACGACCTGGTGCTGATGGATTGCCAGATGCCGGAAATGGACGGCTACGACGCCACCCGCGCCATGCGCGCCTGCGACAAGGGCATCAATGACCCGCTGCTGCCGATCGTGGCGCTGACCGCCAATGCCCTCGAAGGCGACCGCGAGGCCTGCATCGCCGCCGGGATGACCGACTTCCTGCCCAAGCCGCTCAAACAGGAGTCGCTTTACAAGCTGCTGCAGAAATACTGCGTCAGCGAAGGGTAGCCACCGCCACCGCGTAGCAATCCTCGATGTGGCGATAGGCGATCTTGCGCATGACGAAATAACCCAGGCCGGCCGCCACCAGTTGCCCCCCCAACGGCACGAATTTGGCCACCTGGCGTGAAATGATCTTGGTGGCCATGCCCTGGATACTCTGGCGCACCAGCGCCCGCGTCACCACCAGCCCGAGGAACTGCGAGCCGCGACGGGCGATTTCACCCCAGGCCAGTTGCCGGGTTTCCGGATCAAAGGCTTCGATCTGCTCGGGCGCCAGGCCAAAGCGACGGCTGATTTCCGGCACCAGCACGGTCAGGATGCTGGCATCCACCACCACGTCCAGCAAGGGCACCGGCACCACCGCGACACCGGCGGACACCAGCGCCCGCTTGCGCACCAAGGCTTCGCAGTCGGCGCGGATCCGGTCGAGTTCGGGATTGCGGGGGGCTTTGCGGGACGTCATGAACAGCGCTCCTTATCAAGTCGGTTGCCGGTCAAAGCTACCCGAAATATCCGGGAAATGCACCTTGCCGGGAAACGGTGGCGGATTTGGCGCGCCTTGCCGATTCCACCCTCGAGTGTTATGTTATATTGTAACAAAACTGGAGTCCTGATCATGTACCGACAGCTTATCCCGGTGTCCCTGGCCCTTCTGACCGCGCAAGCCGCCCTGGCCGCCGAGACCGGATCTTCCTTCAACCCGCAAATTTCCCTGATCCTTGACGGCTCGCTGTATCACGACAACCAGGACGGCACCGGCTCGGAACGGCTGGCGGAAATGGCCGGCATCGGTCATGGCGTCCATGTCGGCGGACACGATCACGGCGGGCTGGAAAACGGTTTCAATCTCGGGGAGTCCGAACTGGTGATGTCGGCCGTGGTGGATCCTTACTTCGACGGCAAGCTGACCCTGACCGTCGGTAACGACGGCGGCACCGAACTGGAGGAAGCCTGGCTGCAAACCCGGCTGTTGCCCGCCGGCCTGAAGCTGAAGATGGGTAAGTTCCTGAGCGGCATCGGCTATACCAACAGCCAGCACCCCCACACCTGGGACTTTGCCGACCAGAACCTGGCCACGCAGGGCATTCTCGGCGACCACGGATTGATGGACAGCGGCGTGCAACTGAGCTGGCTGCCACCGACCTCCTTCTATCTGCAGATCGGAGCCGAAGCCTTGCAGGGTAATGATCAGGAACGCTTCGGCACCCTGATCGAAAACGCGGATGCCGCCGATTTCACTACGCTGGCCGACCCCATGCCCGAACATCGGGGAGGCCCGCGCCTGACAACCGTCTTCATCAAGGTGGCTCCGGACCTGGGCGATGCCCATGCCTTGCAGCTGGGACTCAGTTACGCCAAGGCCCGCCAGTTCCAGCAGCTGATTGATGAGGATGACACCCCCCAGAGCACCGATGAATTCGCCCTTGATGGCGACCAGACCCTGAGTGCCGCGGATCTGGTCTACAAGTTCGACAGCGCGGGAGAATACGGGTCGGGCGACCTCAAGGTGGCGGCGGAATATCTGAGACTCCGGAAGTCGATGACCGTCAGCGCCGCCGACGCGACGGCCCCCCTCACCGCAGGTGATCGGGTAGATGGCACGCAGGACGGCTATTACCTGCAGGCGACCTATGGCATCGCCCCCCGCTGGCAACTGGGGTTCCGCCATGACGTTAACGGCAGTCGCAACGAACTGGTGGAGGCAGGCACCCGGATCGGTTTCGAAGCCTCCAGCCGCCGCAGTGCCGCCCTTACTTTTTTCCCCAGCGAATTTTCCCGCTTGCGTCTGCAGGTCGCTCAGGGGGATATTTACGATGAAGCCGGCGTCAAGACCGCGCTGCGGCAGGTCTTCCTGCAATACCCCCACAGCTTGGGCCCGCACGGTGCCCACGCCTTTTGAGGTCCGCCCATGAAACGTACCCTGCTGACCCTTGTCCTGCTGACCCTGAACGGTCTCGCGCAAGCAGCCCTGAATGTCGTCGCCACCACCACCACCATGGGCATGCTCGCCCGCACGGTGGGAGCGGACCAGGTGCGCGTGACCGAACTGGCGCCGCCCGACCGTGACGCCCATACCCTGCAGGTGCGTCCTTCGATGATGCAGGCCCTGCGCCAGGCGGATCTGGTGGTCGCGGTGGGGGCCGAGCTGGAACAGGGCTGGCTGCCGCCCGCCGTCGAAGGCTCGGCCAACCGTCGCATCCTGCCGGGCGGGCCGGGTTATTTCGAGGCGGCGATGGCCGTCAGCCGGATCGATATCCAGCCCAACGCCGACCGTAGCCAGGGCGATGTCCACCCGCAGGGCAATCCGCACATCCAGCTCGATCCATTACGGCTGGCGGAAGCGGCCTCGGCCCTCGCCGTCAGGCTCGGCAAGCTGGATGCTGCTCATGCCGCCGATTTCCAGGCCCGCGCCCAGGCGTTCCGCCAGGCCGTGGACGCCCGCATGCCGGGCTGGCAGAAACTGGCCGCGAACAGCCCGGGCATCATGCTCTACCACAAGGACGGCAACTACCTGCTGGCGCGCTTCAACCTGACTGCGCTTGGTTATATCGAACCCCTGCCCGGCATCCCGCCCTCGGCCGCCCACATCCTGAAGCTGGTGCGGGAACAACGCGGGCGGAAGGGGGTCATCCTGCACACCGTGTATCAGGGCCATGCCGGCATCGCCCAGTTGGCTTCGCAACTGGGCTGGAAGGCCAGCGCCCTGCCGCTGGATCCGCCCGCCGGCGCCGGGCAGGCGGATTATTTCGCGCTGATCGACCAGTGGCTGAACGCCGTGGCGGCGGGGAAATAACGCCATGACCCTGCTGGCGCTCGATCAGGTGGTGGCGGGCTATCGCAAGCCCGTCGTCGGCCCGGTGTCCTTCACGGTGAAGACCGGCGAGGTCGTGGGCCTGGCGGGCAGCAACGGCTGCGGCAAAAGCACGCTGCTGAAGGCCTTGAGCGGCGAGGCCAAGGTCTTTGCCGGGCAGGTCCACCGTGCCGAGGGCCTGTTCATCAGCCTGCAGAAACAGCACCCTCCCCGTCTGTTCGGCTTTCCGCTGAACGTGCCCGAATACCTGCGCCTGATGCGGGCCGACACCACGCCGCTGCCGGAGCGGCTGGCCCGTTTTGCCCATGCCCGTCTGGACAGCCTGTCGGGCGGGCAGTTCCAACTACTCTGTGTGTGGGCCTGCCTGGCCTCCCCCGCCGGATTGGTGCTGCTGGATGAGCCCACCAATAATCTGGACCCGGCCGGCGTCAATTTGCTGGGGGAACTGCTGGCCAACCGCCGCCAGGGGCAGGCGATCGTGCTGATCAGCCATGAGCCGCGCTTCATGACCGCCCTCGCACCCCGCGTGGTCGATCTTAACCCGCTGCACAAGCCCGAGTTCTGACCCATGGACCTGCTGCTGGACCCGTTGTTCCGCATCCCGTTGTTGACCGGCCTGCTGGCGGCCTTGCTGTTGCCGCTGCTGGGCGCGCTACTGCATGCCCGCGAGGAATGGCTGGCCGCACTGGGCATCGCCCATGTCACCGCCTCGGCGCAACTGGCGGGCGCGGCGCTGGGCCTGCCCCTGCTCGGCAGCGGCATGCTGGGCGCCGTGGCGGCCGTGGCGTTGAAGCAGTTGCTGACATCGCAGGGCAATCTGGGTTACGGGCTGATGATGCTGGGCGGCTGGGCGGCGCTCTATCTGGTCTCGGCCAATACCTCGTTGGGCGAGTCGCTCGCGCATGCGCTCAGTGATGGCCAGATCTTCCTCGTCGGACGCGAACAGCTATGGACCATGCTGGCGGTCAGCCTGCCCTTCCTGGCCTGCCTGCCCTGGTGGTCGCGGCGCCTGCTGCGCGCGCGCTTCTTTCCCGGACTGGAACAGGCCAACCGCCTGCCCGCGTGGCGCTGGCATGTCAGCTTCGACCTGATGGCGGCGGCGCTGCTGGCCTTCGGCACCGCCTCGCTGGGCTTGATGGCCAGTTTCGCGCTGGTGCTGCTGCCCGCGTGGGGCATCTTTGTCTGGGTCCGCAGCTGGCGGCTGGCGCTGGTCGCCAGCGGCGCCGTCGGCGTAGTCGGCTATCTGGCCGCTTTCGTCCTTTCCCTGCTGTTTGACCAACCGTTCGCGCCGGTGCAGGTGGCGGTGCTGCTGGTCATGGCGCTGGTGCTGCGCGGCACGCACGCGGTGCTGCACCGCTAGCCGCAACCGCCATTGAACCGGCTGCGGCCAAGCCGTATCATGACGTACGCTCCGCCACTGGCGGACCCGTTCCGGCTAGCTCAGGGATCACGACGTGCCAATCCGAATTCTGCTCCTTGCCTCCGCCCCGGCTTTGCGCCGCCGGCCGTCCGGAGGCTGACGCCATGTGGTTATCCTCGCTGCTGATCGGCCTGATCCGCTTCCTCATCCAGGCCACACCCGAATTCCGCGCGCCGCTGGCGGACTCCGGCAAGCACATTTTCTATGCCAATCACAGCAGTCATCTGGACAGCCTGGCAATCTGGGCGGCGCTGCCGCGCGAGATCCGCCGCCGTACCCGCCCCGTCGCCGCGCGCGATTACTGGGAACGCAACGCCTTCCGCCGCTATCTGGCGCGGCGCGGCTTCAATGCCCTGCTGATTGACCGCCGCCCCGCCGACGATCATCGGGGTTCGCCGTTGGCGCCGTTGTGCGAGGCGCTGGAACGCGGGGAATCGCTGATCCTGTTCCCCGAGGGCACCCGCCATGTGCAGGCGCTGCCGGGGGAGTTCAAGTCCGGACTCTATCATCTCGCCAACCGCTACCCCGATGCCAACCTGGTGCCGGTCTATCTCGACAACCTGCATCGCAGCATGCCCAAGGGCTCGCACCTGCCGGTACCGCTGGCATGCAGCGTCCGCCTGGGCGCACCGCTGGCCCGGATTGACGGCGAAGCCAAGGCCGACTTCCTGCGGCGCGCCCGCGACGCTATCGTGGAATTGGCGGCATGACCCCCGGTGAAAAGGCGCTCGTCCTCGGCGGCGGCATCCTGACGCTGCTGGTTTTCGCCTCGCTGGTGGCGGCGCGGGTGCGCCGCCGCGCCGGGACGCCCGCCGCGCGGGCGGTGGCCGACAACCTCTACGCCCGCATCCAGGCTTGGTGGGTGATGGTGTTCATCCTCGGCGCGGCCTATTGCTTCGGGGAAGTCACGACGCTGGTGCTGTTCGGCCTGCTGTCCTTTTTTGCGCTGCGGGAATTCATTACGCTGACGCCGACCCGGGCCGCCGACCACAAGGCGCTGGCTGTCGCCTTCTTCGCGCTGATCCCCGCCCAGTACACGCTGATCGGCATAGACTGGTACAACCTGTACGCCATCCTGATCCCGGTCTACGGCTTCCTGTTGCTGCCCTCGCTGGGCACCCTGGGCCAGGATACCGAGCAGTACCTGGAGCGCACCGCGAAAATCCAGTGGGGGGTCTTCGTCACGGTCTATTGCATAAGCCACGCCCCCGCCCTGTTGCTGCTGCGGATTCCTGGCTACGAGAACCAGAGCGCGCTGCTGCTGTTCTACCTGATCCTGGTGGTGCAGATCAGCGATGTGCTGCAATACGTGGCGGGCAAGCTGCTGGGGCGCACGCCGGTCGCGCCCGGGGTCAGCCCCTCCAAGACGGTGGAAGGTCTGGTCTATGGCGGACTGGGCGCGGTGCTGGTCGGCACCGGCCTGTGGTGGGTGACCCCGTTCTCGCCCTGGCAGGCCGCCGGATTGTCGGCGATGATCGTCATCACCGGCTTCATGGGCGGGCTGGTACTGTCGGCGGTCAAGCGCAGCCTGGGCGCCAAGGACTGGGGCACGCTGATCCGGGGGCATGGCGGCGTGCTCGACCGCCTGGACTCAGTGAGTTTTGCGGCGCCGGTCTTCTTCCATCTGGTGCGCTATTTCTTCACCCCGTGAACCCCCCGTGCGCTTTCGGTGAATTCCCCGGGAAATCCTCCGTAATCCGCCCGGCGCGGCTTGACCCTGTGCCACGTCCGGCATAGCCTTGCCACGCCCGCCGCAAGGCTTACCCAGCAATGACGCCATGTCCGCCCATCAATTTCTCGCCGCCAGCCAGGCCCGCATCCAACCTTGGCTGGAAAACTTCCTTGACCGCCAGAATCCATTGTCGGCCAGCCTGAGCTCCGCCATGCGCCATGCCGTCCTTAACGGCGGCAAGCGCGTCCGGCCGACGCTGGCCTACGGCGCGGCGCTGGCCTGCGGCGGAACATTGGACGCCGCCGATGCCGCCGCCGGCGCGGTGGAGCTGGTGCACTGCTATTCGCTGGTGCATGATGACCTGCCCTGCATGGATGATGACGATTTGCGCCGGGGCGTTCCCACCTGCCACAAGGTCTATGGCGAAGCCACGGCGCTGCTGGCGGGCGACACGTTGCAGACGCTGGCGTTTGTCGCGCTGGCGGAAGGCAGGGTACCCGCCGCCGCCCTGGTGCGGCAGATCGGACGCCTGGCCGCCGCCAGCGCCGACATGGCGGTCGGTCAGGCACTGGACCTCGCGGCGGAAGGACGGCGACTGTCGCTGCCCGAACTGGAAACCGTGCACCGGCACAAGACCGGCGCGCTGATCCGCGCCAGCGTGTTCCTCGGCGCGATGGCGGCGGATTGCCGCGACGACGCCCTGCTGGCGGCGCTGGAAACCTATGCCGACCGCCTCGGACTTGCGTTCCAGGTCCATGACGATGTGCTGGATGTGGTGGGCGATATGCGCAAGCTGGGCAAGAAGGCGGGCGCCGACGCCGAGCATGACAAGGCCACCTACCCCGCCCTGCTCGGTCTGGACGCCGCCCGCGCCCTCGCCGGCCGCCTGCACGACGAAGCGGTGTCGGCGCTGGCGCCCTGGGGCGAGCGCGCCCTGGAACTGCGGCGGCTGGCCGATTTTCTGGTGGCTCGCGACCACTAACCGATTTGTATGACCAGACGATGGCATGGTTTGGGCTATAATCGCCCGACCCTTGCCGAGGATGTCCGCCGACAATGTTCCACAGCATACCCCTGACCCGTCCCCACACCCCGCTGCTCGACCAGGCGCCGACGCCGGAACAGCTGCGCCGCCTGCCCGAGACGGTGTTGCCGGCGATTGCCCGCGAACTGCGCGAATACCTGCTGTGGTGCACCGGACAAAGCGGCGGTCACTTCGGCGCCGGGCTGGGCGTGGTGGAACTGACCGTGGCGCTGCACTACGTCTACAATACACCGGAAGACCGCCTGGTATGGGATGTGGGCCATCAGGCCTATCCGCACAAGATCCTGACCGGCCGCAAGGACCGGATGGTGACCATGCGCCAGCAGGACGGGCTGGCCGCCTTCCCCCGCCGCGAAGAATCCCCCTACGACACCTTTGGCGTCGGTCACTCCTCCACGTCGATCTCGGCCGCGCTGGGCATGGCGCTGGCGGCGCGCCGCCAGCTGTCCGGCCGCAAGGTGGTGGCGGTCATCGGGGATGGCGCGATGACGGCGGGCATGGCATTCGAGGCGCTCAACGACGCCGCGCACCAGGCGGCGGACATGCTGGTGATCCTCAACGACAACGCCATGTCGATCTCGCCCAACGTCGGCGGACTGTCGAATTACCTGGCGCGGATCTGGTCCAGCAAGAGCTACATCGCCCTGCGCGAGGGCGGCAAGAAAGTGCTCGCCTCGATGCCCACGGCGTGGAATTTCGCCCGCCGCACCGAAGAAAGCATGAAGCACCTGATGGCGTCGCCGGGCGCCCTGTTCGAGGCCATCGGTTTCAATTACGTCGGCCCCATCGACGGCCACAACCTGGAAGAACTGGTGCATGCCATCCGCAACCTGCGGGAAGCGCCGGGACCGCAGTTGCTGCATGTCTACACCACCAAGGGCAAGGGCTTCTCTCCCGCCGAGGCTGACCCCATCGGCTACCACGCCATCACCAAGATCGCCCCGGCCAGCGAGCGCGGGCAGACGCCGGCGGTGCGCAAGGCCAAGTATTCCGACATCTTCGGCGACTGGCTGTGCGACATGGCCGCCGCCGATTACCGGCTGATCGGCATCACCCCCGCCATGTGCGAAGGCTCGGGCATGGTGCGCTTCGCCCGCCAGTTTCCGGACCGCTACCACGATGTCGCCATTGCCGAACAGCATGCCGTGACCCTGGCCGCCGGCATGGCCTGCGAGGGGCTGAAGCCGGTGGTGGCCATTTACTCCACCTTCCTCCAGCGCGCCTATGACCAGCTGGTGCATGATGTCGCCCTGCAGAACCTGGACGTCACCTTTGGCATCGACCGCGCCGGCCTGGTCGGCGAGGACGGCCCCACGCACGCCGGGGCCTACGATTTTGCCTACCTGCGCGCCATTCCCAACCTGGTGATCCTGGCGCCGGCCGACGAGAACGAATGCCGGCAAATGCTCTATACCGCCTACCAGCATCCGGGCCCGGCCGCCGTCCGCTACCCGCGCGGCACCGGCCCCGGCGCGGCGGTCCGCAACGCCATGGACGCCCTGCCGCTGGGCAAGGGGGAACGACGCCGGGAAGGGACGCGGGTGGCGATCCTCGCCTTTGGCAGCCTGCTCGCCCCGGCGCTGCGGGCCGCCGAAGCGCTGGACGCCACGGTCGCCAACATGCGCTTTGTCAAACCGCTGGATGGCGACCTGATCCGCGATCTGGCCGCCACCCACGACTTGCTGGTGACCGTGGAAGAACATGCCGTCATGGGCGGCGCCGGCAGCGCCGTCAACGAATGGCTGGCCGCCGCCGGACTGGTGCGGCCGGTGCTGAACCTGGGCATCCCCGATGCCTTTATCGAACACGCGCCCCACGGCGACATGCTGGCCGCCTGCGGCCTGGATGCCGCCGGCATTGAATCCGCCATCCGCGCCCGGCTGGCGGGCCTGACCGCGAACCCGGAGAAGACCGTATGAGCAAGCACATGATCGGGGATCACATCGCCCGCGCCCGCACCCAACTCGAAACCCAGCCGCTGCCCCCCGAGCAGCACGACGAACTGAGCCGCACCCTGGCGGACATGGAATTGCACCTGCAACTGCACGAGGCCCCGGATCCGGCGAAGTTCCTGGAAACCTTGCAGGCCCTGGAGGTCCAGCTGGAGACGGAGCATCCGGTGCTGGCCGGCGTCATCGGCAACCTGGTGCGGGTGCTGGGCAACATGGGCATCTGACCCGCCGGGCGTGCGCCATGCCGGGGCGGTCCGCCCCGGCCGCCCTGCCGCACCGCCCCTTGCTTGCCGCGACTTCCCGCCGCTCATACCCTCTTCCGCGCCGCTTGTCGCCCGTTACCGCCAACCGGATCACATTCCGCGCCACGTCATCGCCACTCTGGCGTGCTTCTTGCTTTTGTCCCGCTAACGTCCTCCGGAAACCTCAACGCCGAGACCGGCCCGCCCGGACGCCCCATCCGCTGTATTTTGACAACGACGTCAGAATGTTTGCCGCAAGGAGACCCGTCATGCATTTCCCCGCCCTGATCCGCCACGTACTGTTGCTGGCCCTGTGCCTGACACCCGCCCTTCCGGCGCTGGCGCTGAGCGATGCCGAAGCCGTCAACATGGCCGGCCTGCAACGCATGCTCAGCCAGCGCACCGCCAAGACCTGGCTGATGCTGGGACAAAACGTCAAGGTGCTGGAAGCGCGCGAGCAACGCGAAAAAAGTGTCGCCCTCTTTGAAAGCAACCTGCAAACGCTGAAGGAGTACGCGCCCACCCCGGAAATCCGTGAATCCTTCCTGCGCGTGGAAAAAGTCTGGACCGGCTACCGCACCCGGATTCTTTCGACTCCGGACAAGGACGAGGCGCTGAAAGTGCTGCGGCAAAGCGATGAACTGCTGAAACTGAGCGAAGCCGCCGTGCGTCAGGTCCAGGACCATGCGCGGGTCCCCAGCGCCCGCCTGGTCAATGTCTCGGGCCGCCAGCGCATGCTCAGCCAGCGTATTGCCCGCCTCTACCTGACCAAGAGCTGGGGCGTGCGTTATGACACGCTGGACGCGGACTTCCAGACCGCGCTGAAGGAATATGATGCCGGTCTGAAGGAATTGAGCGACAACGCGGGCAACACCGGGGACATCCGGCAGGGACTGGCGCGGGTGCAAAGCCTGTGGAAATTCTCGCGCATGGGCTTCGACCTGTCGAAGGAGGAACTCTATGTCCCCACCGCGATCTGCGGCACCACCGAAAACCTGCTGAAGCAGATGCAGGCGATCACCAAACTGTATGAGGTGGAAATGCAGCGGCTGGCCGCGCGCTAATCAGCCCCGAACAGGTGCCCCATCTTTTCCTGCTTGGTGTCGAGATACTGGTCGTTGTGCGGATTGCGCCCGGTCAGCAGGGGGACGCGCTCCGCGACGACAATCCCGTGCTTCTCCAGCGCCTCGACCTTGAGCGGGTTGTTGGTCATCAGCCGTACCCGCGCCACACCGAGGTGGCGCAGCATGTCCTCGCACATCGAGTATTCGCGGAGGTCGGGCGCAAAACCCAGTTGCTCGTTGGCCTCCACGGTGTCGGCGCCCTGATCCTGCAGGTGATAGGCGCGGACCTTGTTGACCAAGCCGATGCCCCTGCCTTCCTGCCGCAGGTAGAGGATGACGCCGCGCCCTTCCGCCGCCACCTTGGCCATGGCGGCTTCCAGTTGCGGGCCGCAGTCGCAGCGCAATGAACCAAACCCGTCCCCGGTCAGGCATTCGGAATGCACGCGCATCAGCACGGGCTCGCCATCGCCAATGTCGCCCATGCTCAGGGCCACGTGTTCCTGGCCGGTCTGGCGGTCTTCAAAGGCATGGATGAGAAATTGCCCGTGACGGGTGGGCAATCGGGAGGACGCGATGAAATCGACGGACACGCGCATGATCTCGCTGGGGAACCGAAGGTGGGCGATTGTAGCAAGTGAAGGCGGTCAAGGGGAAATCCGCAACGCCTACCGACCGGTCAGCTTCAGGCGGTTGTCGCTATGTTCCATCTTCACGCGGCCGAGGAAACTCATGCCCAGCAGGATCGGCGACTCATCATCCAGGTCGCGCACGGTGGCCTCCACCGAACTGACCACGATCGGACCCACCTTCACCTTGTCGAGCAGCACGACCCAGCAGTTGACCATGCCATTGGCGGTATGGCTGACGGCCGGCTTGCCAAAGCGGCGGAAATCCACGCCCAGCCGCGCCGCCTGGCTGCGCGACATGGAAACGGAACTGGCGCCGGTGTCGATCAGGAACTGCACGGTGCGGCCGTTGATCATGCCTCCGGCCTGGAACTGGCCATGATGGTTGCCGCTCAGTTCCACCGCGCCGCCCGCGCCGCTGTCGCTGCGGATGCCGCCGCGATCCTGCCCCAGCACAAAGCGCTCCTCGCGGCCGCCGATCCGCAGCCGCGCCTCGCTGGCATTGACGGCGGTCAGCGTCAGATCATCCACGGACTCACCGAGCTTCAGCAGGAGCGTCTGGCCATCCACTTTGAGCACGGCGCGGTCCGCCATCAGGCCGACCACCACGATATCGCGCGCTGACGCCGCTCCGCCGGCCAGCAGCAGGCCTAGAACAGCCAGTCTTGATAGGCAAGCAACCACATCACACCTCCGGCCGCCAATCCGGCCAGCACGTCATCGAACATGATGCCGAAACCGCCTTCCAGATGACGGTCGCACCAGGAAATCGGCCAGGGCTTGGCGATATCCAGCACCCGGAACGCGATGAAGCCGAGCAGCAGGTTCAGAACCGTCGCGCCATCCCAGGCGGCGGTCGCCACCAGCGGCAGCAGCGCCAGCCACTGCCCGACGAATTCGTCCCAGACGATGCCGGCATGGTCATGCACCCCCAGCATATGCGCGGCCCGGCCGCAAAGCCAGATGCCGGCCAGCGCCGCCGCGACCGTGATGCCCAGATAGCCCCAGAAACCGGCCGCCGCCAACAGCGGGAAGAACAGCAGCGCCAGCGCCGAACCGGCGGTGCCGGGCGCCTTGGGGGACAGGCCGGAACCCAGGCCGAAGGCCAGGAAAATCACCGGATGACGGATGGGATACGGGTTCATGGACTTACTCAAAATGCTGGTAACCACCGAATTCGTGTTCAATCCGGACGCCGCGGCTGGTGAGCGTCAGCCCCGGCGCGGCGGTGACGGTGCCGATCCGCGTCACCGCCGTACCGTCCGGCGCGGTTGGCGGCAACTGCCCCGGCGGCAGGGTAAAGCACAGTTCGTAATCATCGCCCGCCGCCAGCGCCAGTTGCCACGCCTCCGGCTCGGGCAGCGCCCGCAGCGCAGGCGACAGCGGCAAGGTCTGCAGATCCAGCTCCGCGCCCACCCCGGAGGCGGCGAGGATATGACCCAAATCCTGCGCCAGGCCGTCGGAGATGTCCAGACAAGCCGTCGCCCGCCCGCGCAAGGCCATCCCCAGCGCCAGCCGGGGTTGCGGATAGTCCAGCCGCTGCCGGACAAAGGCGGCCTGCTCCGGCGTCAGCGGCGACCGGCCAGGCTGCAAGGCCTGCCATAAGCCGAGTCCGGCATCCCCGACGGTTCCGGAGACATAAATCCCGTCTCCCGGCCGCGCGCCGTCGCGCCGCAAGGCGTCGCCCGGCGGAACGCTGCCGATGGCGGTGATACTGATGGCGAGGGGGCCTCGGGTGGTGTCGCCGCCCACCAGGGCGATACCGGCCCGCGCCGCGAGCGCAAACAGCCCTTCGGCAAATTCCGCCAGAAAAGGTTCGCTCGCCTCGGGCAGGGTCAGCGCCAGCAGGACCCAGCGCGGTGTCGCACCCATGGCGGCCAGATCGGAAAGATTGACCGCCAGCGCCTTGTGGGCGATGGCGGCGGGAGGCGTCGTCAACGGAAAGTGGCGACCGGCCACCAGCGTGTCCACGGTCACCGCCAGCACTTCCCCGGCGGGGGGCGACAGCAGGGCGGCATCGTCGCCCACGCCCAGCAGCACGCCGCCATCACGGCCGGGACGCGTGAAGTACCGCCGGATCAGTTCGAACTCGGAGGGCATCAGCCCGCCTGCCGCTCGACCTGACGGGCGGTCTTGGACAGTTCGTCCAGCACGCCGTTGACGTACTTGTAGGAGTCGGTCGCGCCGAAATCCTTGGCCAGCTCCACGGCCTCGTTCAGCACCACCTTGTAGGGGACTTCCGGATGGTGCAGCAACTCATAGCTGCCCAGGCGCAGTATACCGCGCTCGACCGGATCGATCTGGCTCATCTGACGATCGAGGTAGGGCCGGTAGGCCTCATCCAGCTCCGCGACACGGGATACCACCTGATGCAGGAGTTCGTGGAAATACGGCAGGTCAACCTTGTGCATCGCGTTCTCGACGCGATACCGGGCTTCGATCTCGAACGGCGGATTGCCGGACAACTGCCACTCGTAGAGGCCCTGCAGGGCGAAGCGGCGCGCCTTGCGGCGCGCGGCGGGGGTATTGGCTTGTTGCTGGCGCATCAGAGGGCCTTCAACAACGAAACCATCTCGATGGCGGTCATGGCGGCATCCGCGCCCTTGTTGCCGGCCTTGGTGCCGGAACGCTCGATCGCCTGCTCGATGCTGTCGGTGGTCAGCACGCCGAACACGACAGGAATTCCGGCGTCCAGGCCGACCACGCCCAGGCCCTTGGCGCATTCGCCGGCCACGTAATCAAAGTGCGGCGTGCCGCCGCGAATGACCGCGCCGAGGGCGATGACGGCGTCATACTGCTTCGTTTCGACCAGCTTTTTGGCAACCAGCGGCAGTTCCCACGCGCCGGGGGCGCGGACGAGGGTGATGTTGTCGTCGCTGACGCCGTGACGCTTCAGCGTGTCCAGCGCGCCGTCCAGCAGGGCTTCGACCACGAAGCTGTTGAAACGGCCGACGAGGATGGCGTACTGGCCATCGGCATGGCGGAAATCGCCTTCGATCACTTTCATCAATCTCTCCAACGGGTTTTGTAGGTCAGGCTTCAGCCCGACAATCACGGTTATCTGCAGGTCAGGCTTCCGCCCGACAAACCACGGGTGTTCGATATACGGTTAGGGTTCCGGCGGCAGACAGTGTCGGGCTGAAGCCCGACCCACGGGCCACCACGGCGTTCAATCCGTGCCCAGGTATTCCACGATTTCCAGCCCGAAACCGGACAGCGCATTGAAGCGCATCGGCGAGCTGAGCAGCTTCATGCGGGTGATGCCCAGATCGCGCAGGATCTGCGAACCGGCACCGATGGTGCGGTACATGCCCGCGCCGTCCACCGTCGCGCGCGGACGCTGGTTGAAAAAGCCCTGGATGTGGTCCACCAACTCTTCGGAAGCAAAATCCTGCCCCAGCAGCACCAGTACCCCGGCGTCGTGACGGGCGATTTCGGCCAGGCTCTTTTGCAGGTTCCAGCCGATGCGGCCCTGATACTTGGCGTGCAGCAAGTCGCGCAGCGGGTTCAGCGCATGCACGCGCACCACCGGGGTATCGCGGGTGACGTCGCCCTTGACCAGCGCCAGATGCGTTTCGGTGCTGGCGTGCTCCTGATAGGTCATCAGCTTGAAGTTGCCGTATTCCGTCTCCAGCACATTCTCGCTGGTGCGCTTGACGGTCTGCTCATTGACCATGCGGTAATGGATCAGGTCGGCAATGGTGCCGATCTTCAGGTTGTGCTCGGCGGCGAACTTTTCCAGATCGGGACGGCGGGCCATGGTGCCGTCCTCGTTCATGATCTCGACGATGACGGAAGCGGCTTCCAGACCCGCCAGGCGCGCCAGGTCGCACCCGGCTTCGGTGTGGCCGGCACGGTGCAGCACGCCGCCGGGCTTGGCCATCAGCGGGAAGATGTGACCGGGCTGGACGATGTCGGCGGGCTTGGCGTCGCGGGCCACGGCCACCTGCACGGTGTGGGCGCGGTCATGCGCGGAAATGCCGGTGGTGACGCCGGTGGCGGCCTCGATCGAGAGCGTGAAATTGGTGCCGTGGCTGGAGCCGTTGCGGTTGACCATCAGCGGCAGGTCCAGCTGGCGGCAGCGCTCCGGGCTCAGGGTCAGACAGATCAGGCCGCGCGCATGCTTGGCCATGAAGTTGATGTCTTCGGGGCGGACATGACTGGCCGCCATCACGATATCGCCTTCATTCTCGCGGTCTTCGTCGTCCATCAGGATGACCATCTTGCCGAGGCGGATGTCGTTAATGAGTTCTTCAACGGTATTCAGGGGCATGGGGAGCTCTC
>CAZPZK010000023.1:0-16406 GCA_964591095.1 uncultured Moraxellaceae bacterium
AACTTGACGCATTATTTGATGATATTGACGAGTCGCACTTTGAGTCCGCTCGGCAAAGACTTCAGGAGCTTCGTGGGGAAATTGGTGAGCATCCCGAACTGATTGAGGCAGATGCGCTGATCAGTCGCTATACCCGTTTCGATCAGGACGATGAGGTGGTTTGAGCGTGCTATATATTGTCAAAGGAAGTGAGCCGCCTGAGTTGGCGAAATGGAAGCGGGGTAACCGGAGTAGCCCTCAGAATTTGCATTACGGCAATTTGGGAGCTACGGAGATTCGTGCGATTAAAGTCAGGCTTTTGAACGAACAAGGTTATCTTTGCGCATATACCATGCAGCGGATTCATTCCATTGACGACTGTCATATTGAGCATTGGCAACCACAGAACCTGCATCCGGAGTTGTCACTGGATTATGGCAACATGCTGGCTTGTATCCCCCAGAGTGGAGGAGATGTAAGTTTGGGGTATGGTGCTCCGATCAAGGGCGGCAAATCGGCTGATACAATGTTGTCCCCGCTTCGTCAGGATTGTGAATCCAGACTCCACTACAGGGATGACGGAGGTGTGCAACCTTTGGAGCCCAATGATGAGACTGCATCTGCTACCATAGATCTCATCAAGTTGAACCACGACACGCTCAAAGAATACCGGCGGGCAGCCATCGGTGCTTGGGGCTTGTCCATCCGTCGGGGACGTAGCCGCTGTACGCCCAGACCTCTCAGTGCAACTCAGGCAAAAGACTTGGCAAACACGATCATGAACGTGGATGCGGATGGATGTCGAACCGCTTATTGCACTGCGATTGCGCAGGTAGCCATGCGATTTTCAGACAAGGAGCAGGCCAGATCCCGTCGAACCCGCGCTGGTGTTTGATCACTCCCAAATTGAACGTTTCAAGAATTTACTTTTGCTTTCAGGATACACAACCATGCTCACCCCTTCCGCCCTTCACCAGCTCCAAGCCATTGTCGGGGAAACCCGTGTCAAGACGGACGCCGACAGCCTGAAAACCTGGGGTGTTGACTGGACCAAGCACTTCACCCCCGCCGCGTCCGCCATTGTTTTCCCGGCCACCACCGAGGAAGTCCAGGCCATTGTCCGTCTGGCCAATGTCGAAAAATTCGCGCTGGTGCCGTCCGGAGGCCGCACCGGCCTGTCCGCCGGGGCCGTGGCCGCTTCCGGGGAAGTGGTGATCAGCTTCGACCGCATGAATAAGGTACTGGAATTCCACGCCGCCGACCGGCTGGTGCGGGTGCAGGCCGGGGTGGTCACCGAGCAGCTGCAGCAATATGCCGATGAACAGGATCTCTATTATCCGGTGGACTTCGCCTCGGCCGGTTCCAGCCAGATCGGCGGCAACATCGGCACCAACGCCGGCGGCATCAAGGTGATCCGCTACGGCATGACCCGCAACTGGGTGCTGGGCCTCACCGTCGTCACCGGCAAGGGCGACATCCTGCGCCTGAACAAGGGCATGATGAAGAACGCCACCGGTTATGACTTGCGCCACCTGTTCATCGGTGCCGAAGGCACGCTGGGCTTTGTCACTGAAGCCGAGATCAAGCTGGAACGCAAGCCGCGCAACCTGAAGGTGATGGTGCTGGGCACCCCGGACTTCGCCTCGGTGATGAACATCCTTGCCACCTTTCAGGCGCAGCTGGACCTGACAGCCTTCGAATTCTTCTCCGAACTGGCGGTGCAGTGCGTCACCGCCAGCGGTGATGTCGCCCGTCCGTTCCCCGAAGCCACGCCGTTCTATGCCCTGCTGGAATTCGAGGCGCTGTCGGAAGCGATGGAAGAGCAGGCCATGGCCCTGTTCGAGCACTGCGTGGAGCAGGGTTGGGTGGTCAACGGCGTGATGAGCCAGAACGAGACCCAGCTGCAGAACCTGTGGCGGCTGCGCGAGGACATCTCCGAGACCATCGCCAAGTACACGCCGTACAAGAACGACATCTCGGTGCTGATCAGCCGCGTTCCGGCCTTTATCGCCGATATTGACGCCATCGTCACCGAAAACTACCCGGATTTCGACGTGGTCTGGTTCGGTCACATCGGCGACGGCAACCTGCACCTCAACATCCTCAAGCCCGCCGACCTCGGCAAGGACGAGTTCTTCGCCAAGTGCCAGGTGGTGAACAAGCAGGTGTTCGAGACCGTGCAGAAGTATGACGGCTCCATCTCCGCCGAGCACGGCGTCGGCATGACCAAGAAACCGTATCTGGGTTACAGCCGCTCGCCGGAGGAAATCGCCTACCTGAAGGCGGTCAAGCAGGTGTTCGACCCCAACAACGTGGTCAATCCGGGCAAGATTTTCGATCTGGACGCCTGACCGCTTCTCCCCTTGGCGCGGCCGGTGCGGCGGTGTAATGTTCGGAGTTTCTCGCTTTGACAGAAGCGGGGAGCTCCGAACATAACGATAACCGCCGATGAGAGACCGCCGCGCCATGTCCCTGCCCCTTGTTGATTTCTTCTACGACATCGTCAGCCCCTACAGTTATGTCGCCGCCAAGCGCATCCACGAACTGGACGGACTGGCGACGGTGCGCTGGCGTCCCTGCCTGCTGGGCGGCGTGTTCAAGGCCACCGGCAACACCGGCCCGGCCTTCACCGTGCCCGCCAAGATGCCCTACATGTTCAAGGACCTGTCAAGACTGGCTGCTTATTACGGTTTCCCGTTGACCGTGCCGAAATCTTTCCCCGCCAACACCGTTACCGTACAGCGCGTGCTCTGCGCCGCCGACGAAGACCAGGTTCCAGCGCTGAGCATGAAGCTGTACGACATCTATTGGGGACAGGGGCTGGATGTTTCCGATAGCATCACCCTGACCGGGCTGGTGGGCGAGGCGCTGATGGCCAAGGCCGGCAGCGACGAGGTGAAGGCGCGCCTGCGAGAGAATACTGAGGCGGTGGTCGCTGCCGGTGGTTTCGGCGCACCGACCTTCCTGCTGGATGGCGAAATGTATTTTGGCGAGGACCGTTTGTTCCTGTTGATCGACCGCCTGAAAAAGGCCTGACAAATCCCCGGCGGCGGCTAGGCTTCTGGTAGGGACGGTCGTCGTCCCGCCAAGGAGAGCGCATCATGGGCACGCGACCGGATTTCCATTTGTTTGGCCTGCTGATATTGGCGATTGCCAGGCCGGTGCTGGCCGACCATGCCTCCGGGCATCACGGTCGCGAGGGCCTGGAAGAACGCCTGCAAGCCCTGGAGGCGGAGCTGGCGCGCTTCAAGGCGCAACCGGCTCTCAACCGGGTTGACGGCGGCTTGCGTGCACAATCCGCCGACGGCTCCGCCCGGTTCCGCCTCTTTGGACGCCTGCAGGCTGACTACGCTTTTTATCACAATGATATCAATGGCTTGGGAAGCGGATCGGAACTGCGCTCTTTGCGGTTGGGCGCGCGCGGCACCGTCGCGCCGGGCTGGGACTACAAGCTGGAAACGGAAGTGCAGACCGGGCAGAAAATTCGCGTCACCGAGGGCTACATCGCCTACACCGGCCTGCGCAACACCCAGATCCAGATCGGCAACCTCTTTGAAATGTACGGACTGGAGGAATACGCCAGCGCCGTTGATGTGACCTTCATGGAAAGGTCCGCGGCCATTGATACCTTCGCTCCCGACTACAATCAGGGCATCGCCGTGACGCGCTGGGGCGGCAACTGGAGCCTGGGCGCGGGAATCTATGGCGACACCGCCAACAACGCCCAGGCCAAGCTGAACGAATCCTGGGGCAGCTCCGCCCGACTGGTCTTCGCCCCCCGCCACGGACCCGGCGACATCGTCTCCCTTGGTCTCAGCGGCTACTGGCGCGACAAGACCGACAACACCGCGACTTTCAGCGCACGACCGGCCTCGCATGTCACCGCCCTCAAGCTGGCCGACACCGGCGCGATTGCGAGCGTTGAAACCTTGACCGCCATAGCCGGGGAGTTTTCGTGGACCTATCAGGAATGTTCCCTGCAAGGCGAGGCCACGCAGGTCCGGGTCAACCGCCGCGCCGGAAATCCCGATGCCGTCTTTACTGGCGCTTACCTCGCCGCCGCCTTCACGCTGACCGGCGAAAGCCGTCCGTGGGACATGAAAACCGCCACCTACAGCCGTCCCTCGCCGCTGGGCAAGTCCGGCGCATGGGAAATCGCCTTGCGCTACGATACTCTTGATCTCAACGACAGCGCTGCCGCTATTCGCGGCGGCCGCCTCGAAACCGTCACCCTGGGCCTCAACTGGTATCCCAACCCCCTGATCCGCTTCGACGTCAACCTGATTCAGGCTCGCGCTGAAAAAGACTATGATGGCAACGGTACCCTCGACACCGACCAGCCCGGCATCGCCCAATTCCGCGCCCAGCTAAGCTTCTAGTAGGGGGGCACGCCACTCAGGGCAGAGTCGCAAGCCGGATCAGTCCTTCCAGGAATCCTGGAACCTGTGAATCTGCCGCCGCTCTTTCTTGTTTGGCCGATGATCCGGATACGCCAGGTTTTGCGCCTTGCGCTGTTCGGCTTCATGCGCCCGCCGCGCCACGCTTTCCGGCGTTTCCTCATACAACAGCTGAGCCGTCGCCGCCGGTCCGCGCACCTCGCTCAGCGCGCGCACAATCACCGTTTTTTCCTCAAAGCCCTGCCGTACCGTAAACTCCATACCGACCTTCACTTCCTTGCTCACCTTGACCCGTTGCCCGTCGCAATGCACCTTGCCGCCTTCAATGGCGTCCTTGGCCAGCGAACGGGTGCGGTAGAAACGGGCGGCCCACAGCCACTTGTCGGCGCGGACGCGGTCGTCGCTCTCGGTCATTGAAATCTCCGCTGTCAGAGGGGAATGCCCCAAATGAGTTGGGGTTATACTGAAAATCTACCACTCAGGGGAAGCGCCCGTGTTTGAACAGACTGAACTATTCATCGTGGAATCCGTGATGTGGCTGAAGTTGGGCATCGAGCTGATCGGCGCCTTGATTATCGCGGTCGGCATTGTGGTGGCGCTATGGCATTTGGCGGTGGAGTGGGGGCGCGGACGCAGCGCCGGATTTTCCCGGGTGCGACTGGAGTTGGCGCGGTTCCTGGCACTGGCGCTGGAATTCCAGCTGGCGGCGGATATCCTGTCGACGGCGGTGGCGCCGAGTTGGCAGCAGATCGGTCAGTTGGGGGCCATCGCCGTGATACGGACCGGTCTCAATTTCTTCCTGCAGAGGGAAATGCGCGAGGAGCCGATGACGGAACGGCATTGACGCCGGGATCACGGGCAGCGGCGCATCAGCCTTGGAAAGGAATCTTTTATTTCCATATCGAATAAGCTTATGCGATTTGGGCATTGGTCTGTTGCAAAAGCAGCACTTACTCTAGCCGCATTCAAATGCCGGGGTGACGCGTCGTGGATTGGCAGGGCTGGTTGACATTGTCGTTGATGCTGGGGGCGCTTGCCACCCTGATCCTTTCCAAGGTGGGACCGCACCTGATCATGATGGGCGTGCTGCTGGTGCTCAGTGTCAGCGGCGTGCTGACGGCCAAGGAGGCGATGGCCGGATTCAGCAACGAGGGGCTGCTCACCGTCGCCGCGATGTTTGTGGTGGCGACGGGCATTCATGCTTCCGGCGGGGTTGATCTGCTGGTCAAGCATTTGCTTGGCCATCCCTCGGGAGTGCGTCAGGCGCAGGCCCGCATTGTTGCGCCGATCATCGGGCTCAGCGCATTCCTCAACAATACGCCGGTGGTGGCGACCATGATCCCCGCCGTCAATGCCTGGGCGAAAAAGCTGGATATTTCCCCCTCCAAGCTGATGATCCCCCTCAGTTATGCCGCGATCCTCGGCGGCACCATCACCCTGATCGGCACCAGCACCAACCTGGTGGTCAATGGCCAGTACCAGACGCTGACGGGAAATCCCGGCTTTTCGCTGTTTTCGATTACGCCGATTGGCCTGCCGGTGGCCCTGGTGGCGTTCCTGTTCATGATCTGGTGGTTTCCCCGCGCCTTGCCGGACCATCGCGAGGATACCGCCTTCGCCAATATGCGCGAATTCACGCTGGAAGTGGCGGTTGCCCACAATGGCCCCTTGGTGGGCAAGACCATCGCCGAAGCCGGATTGCGGCACCTCAAGCGGGTCTACCTGGTGGAAATCGAGCGTGACGGTCATATCGTCACCGCCGTGCCGACGGAGGAAAAACTGCGCGGCGGCGATCGCCTGGTCTTTGCCGGGGATGTGCAGGCGATCGCCGATCTGTTGCGGATCAACGGCATCGTCGCCTCCACCAGTGATGACCGGCCGTTGATGACGCAGAACCGCGCCGAAAGGCGTCTGGTGGAAGCGGTCATCTCTCCGCATTCGGACTGCATCGGCGACAGCATCCGCGACTCCCAGTTCCGGGACCGCTATGGCGCGGTGGTGCTGGCCGTGGCCCGCAACGGCGAGCGCGTTCCCGGCAACCTCGGCAGCATCCGCTTGCAGGCTGGCGATACGCTGCTGCTCGAAGCCAGGCCGGCCTTTGTCAGCCGCCAGCGCCACACCAAGGATTTCCTGCTGGTCAATGACCTGGATGATGAAACGCCCCGGCACAAGCGGGCCTGGCTGTCGTGGGGCATTTTGCTGACGCTGGTCGGGTTGGCCAGTTTTGAAGTGATCAGCATGCTCAACGCGGCGCTGCTGGGGGCCGCCGCCATGATCCTGACGGGTTGCTGCTCGTCCTCGCAAGCCCAGAAAAGCCTGGATCTCACAGTGATCCTGACCATTGCCGCATCCTTTGCGCTGGGGGCGGCGCTGCAGAAAACCGGCGTGGCGGCGTGGCTGGCCGCCAATGTGGTGGCGCTGAGCCACGGGGATGCCTTGCTGCTGCTGATCCTGACCTATATCACCATCTCCGTGATGACCGAGATCATTTCCAACAATGCGGCGGCAGTGCTGATGCTGCCGATCGTCATTGAGATGACCACGCGCGCGCACCTCAACCTGGAACCTTTCGTATTCGCCATCATGATGGGGGCATCGGCGAGCTTCGCGACGCCGCTTGGATACCAGACCAATCTCATGGTCTACGGCCCCGGCAATTACCGCTTCAAGGATTTCCTCAAGGTCGGGATTCCCATGAATATCGTGGTGGGTATCGCCAGCGTGACCATGATTGCCTGGCTGTACGAGTTGCGGGCCTGAAGGTTGTTACGCCCGCGTGACGTCTTCGCCGTACAGCCAGTCCAGTTGTCCGGCAAAAAAGTCGGGCGCCACGCGCGACACCATCCACAACGGGGAATAGAGCAAGGCCTGTCCGGCGGTGCTGTGCTGGTGGTACAACTTGCCATTGCGGCGCGAGACCGCCTGCACCCGCGTGACCCGGGGCTTGCGCTTTTCCTCATAACGCTGCAGAGCCGTTCCTATGTCGTTTGGCGAGCGCGCCAGTTGCTCCGCCAGAACCCAAGCGTCTTCGATCGCCATCACAGCCCCTTGCGCCATGAACGGGAGCATGGGGTGGCAGGCATCCCCCAGCAGCGTCACCCGGCCCTGTGACCAGTGAGCCAGCGGCGGCAGTTCGCGCAGCGCCCATTTGTAGTATTCGCCGTCGCCGCCGGCTTCCATGACCCGGCGCACAATCGGATGCCAGCCGGTGTAGTCGCGCAGGATGTCCTCCTTGCCGCCCAGGCTGGTCCAACCTTCATAGGGCCAGTCGCTTTCCTCCACCACGCCGACCAGGTTCACCAGTTCGCCACGGCGCAGGTAATAGGTCACGACATGCTTGCCGGGGCCGACCCAGACCGTGGCCTTGGGCGGCACCAGCCCCTTGGGCAGGCGCTCGGCGGGGACGGTCATCCGCCAGGCCGACATGCCGCTGAACTGCCCGTCGGCGATATCAAACAGTTCGCGCCGAACCACCGAATGCACACCGTCGGCGCCCACCAGCGCATCGCCGCGCGCCTGGCTGCCATCCACGAATACCACGGTCACTCCTTGCGCATCCTGCCGTACCTCCTTGACCTCCTTGCCGGTATGCAGGATACCGGGCGCCAGGCTGTTGACCGCATCCAGCAGGATGGCCTGCAGGTCGGCGCGATGCAGGTGGTAGTAGGGAGCGCCGTAGCGTTTGACGGTATCGTCAAAGGGCAGGGAAAAGATGACGCGCCCGGTGGTGCCGACCCGCATTTCCCCCGCTTCCGGACGAAAGGCCATGTGATGCAGGACATCCCCCAGACCCAGCGCGTGCAGGACATGGGCGCCGTTGGGACCGATCTGCAAGCCCGCGCCGACCTCTTCGAGTTGATGCGCCCGTTCGTAAATGGAGACTTCAAAGCCTTGCTTGAGCAGGGTGAGGGCGGCGGTCAGCCCGCCAATACCGGCGCCGGCAATCAGGATGTGCATGATCAGGGTCTCCAGGACGACCATCGGGATACAGGCTGGAGATTACCTGCAACAAGGCCGGGGGCATAGGGGGAAACGCGGGAAGAAGCGGTGGTGCGGCATGGTCAGGGATGCCGCAACCGGTCAGATAACGGCGGATTCACGGCAGGGAGTCATTGTCAGTCCGCACCGGGGCGGGTAAGTTGTCATGGCAAAGATCAACAGGGGAAATCCGCGAATGAAAATCGGAAAGTTGCTGGGCGGTCTGGTGCTGGCCTTGCTGGTGGCGACGGCGGCGGGAATGGCCCTGACCTGGGCGCCGGACCGCCAGGTCAGTGAATTGCAGGCGCGCTGGGCGCCGCCGCCTTCCGCCTTTGTGAAGGTCATGGGCATGGACGTGCATTACCGCGACGAAGGCCCGAGAAACGATCCCTCCCCGATCGTGTTGTTGCACGGAACCTCTTCAAGCCTGCATACCTGGGACGGCTGGGCGTCCGAATTGACGCAAACCCGGCGGGTGATCCGCTTTGACTTGCCGGGCTTCGGCCTGACCGGCCCTTCGCCGGAGGGCAATTACACCATCGAGTATTATGTCCAGTTTGTCGCCGCCATGCTGGAGGCGCTGGAGGTCAACCGCTACGTACTGGTCGGCAACTCCCTGGGCGGGGAAATTGCCTGGGAGTCGGCGGTCGCCAATCCGTCGCGCATTTCCCGGCTGATCCTGGTGGATGCCGGCGGTTATCCGCCCAGCGGCAAGATGCCCATCGGCTTTGTCATTGCCCAGTTGCCCGGCATCAACCTGATTTCACAATACACCTTGCCGCGCGCGATGATCGAATCCAGCCTGAAGCATGTGTATGGCGATCCGTCGCGCATCACCCCGGAGCTGGTCGACCGCTACTACGAACTGACCCTGCGCGCCGGCAACCGGGCCGCCGTGTCGGCGCGGTTTGGCCAGGCCAAGCAGGGAGCCGACGCCGCCAACATACGCAAGGTCGCCGTGCCGACGCTGATCATCTGGGGGGGCAAGGACGAATTATTCCCGCCGGAAATCGCCGAGCGTTTCCATGAGGATATTCCCGGCAGCTGGGTCGCCAAGTTTGACCATCTGGGGCATGTGCCGCAGGAGGAGGACCCGGCGCGGACGCTGGAAGCGGTGCGACAGTTCCTCGGCATGCGCTGAACCGGATCAGGCGATGGGCAGCAGTTCGCGGAAATGACCAATGGCCACGAACTCCAGCCCATCGCGCGGCGGCTGGCGGCTGTCCGGCTGCGCGATGGTCAGCAGATGCCCTATTCCATAATTCCGTGCCGCGCGCAGCACGCTTTCACTGTCATCAATAAACAGCGCTCGCGTCCGATCAAAGGGCATCTCCTCCTGCAAATGGGTCCAGAATCCGGGATTTTCCTTGGGGTAACCCAAGGCGTGTGAACTGATGATCCGGTGGAAGAATCCCTCGATGCCGGTATGCGCCAATTTGAGGCGCAGGGCCTCGGGATGGGCGTTGGTGATCATCCAGACTGCCTTGCCGCTGGCCGCCAGGGCCCGCAGAAAATCATCCGCGTCGGCGCGGATAGCCAGAAGGTGGCGGATTTCCTGTTTCATCGCCACGATATCCAGCCCCAGTTCCGCCGACCAGTGATCCAGGCAGTACCAGTTGAGATTGCCGTGTTCGGCTTCAAAACGGGGATACAGGCGGCGCTTGCTTTCCGTCAGATCCAGTCCGTTGGCGCGGCCATACGCTTCCGGCACAACCTCCTGCCAGAAGTAATTGTCGAAATGCAGGTCCAGCAGGGTGCCGTCCATATCGAGCAGCACGGTATCCACGTCGCGCCAGTGAATCATGGGGTTTCTCCTTGGCCAAGGGGCGGGTTCAGTCGCGCCGGAACCAGCCGGCGAGGCTCAGTCGGGTGTGGGTGGCGGGCAGGACTTCATGCGGCATGTCGTGGCTGGTAAACAGCAGTAGCGTGCCGCCCTGAGGCGCCAGCGTCATCAATTCCTCATTCCGGGCGTTCCAGACCCGGATTTCCCCGCCCGCGTCCTCCGGCCACGCCGGATTGAGATAACAGACCGCCGTGATCACGCGCGCGTCGTTATCGCGGTGCCGGTCCACATGTCGCTTGTAGAAGCTGCCGGGCAGGTAGTGGGCATAGTGGGTTTCAAAGTGGCGCAGGCCCAGGAACAGCTCGCGGTTGAGTTGTTCCCGCAGTTGTTCCATGCGTTGCAGGTACAGGCCGCCGGCGGGGAACTCCGGGTCCAGCCAGCAAATGCTGTCGCCTCGAATGGCGGAATTCCGTTGCTGTCCGTCCGCCCGTCCGATGCCGGCGGCGTGAAAACGGCCGTCGCCGTGCAGGTTCAGGCATTCATCGCGCAGCGCCAGCAACACAGCCGGTGAAAGAAAGTGCGGAATTACGGCATAATGGCGCTGCGCCAGTGATGTCACGGCTTCCGTAAAGTCGGTTTCTGGCCAGTCTGCCTGAGAGATTTGCATGAATTACCGCCATCATTATCATGCCGGCAACTTTGCCGACGTGATGAAACACATTTTGCTGATCGGGTTGCTGCAGGGCATGCGCCGCAAGGACGCACCGTTCTGCTACATCGATACCCACGCCGGCTGTGGCTGGTACAACCTGGCGGCCGCTCCGGCGCAGAAGACGGGCGAGTATAAACAAGGCTTGCGCCGGCTGCAGCCCCACAAGAACAATCCGGAATGGGTCAAGATGTGGTTCGAGCAACTGGAAATCTTGCGCAAGGAGCAGAACGGCAAGGGCTATTATGGTGGCTCGCCGTGGTTTGCGCTGCAAATGATGCGGCCCCAGGACCGCATGGCGCTGATGGAATTCCATCCGGTGGATGCCGAAAAACTGAGGGAAAACATGGGGCGCTACCCGCAGGTGGCAGTACATCACCGTGACGCCTACGAAGGCATCACCGCGCTGATTCCCCCCAAGGAAAAACGCGGCCTGGTCTTTATCGATCCGCCTTATGAGGAGGAACGCCAGGACTTTCCTCAACTGGTGGATTTGCTGGTCAAGGCTTACGGCAAGTGGCCTACCGGGGTCTATGTGCTGTGGTATCCGATCAAGGATCGCGCCATGATCGAACGTTTCCACAAGAAAATGTTCAAGACCGGGATCCGCAAGCAACTGGCCTGTGAGCTCTGTGTGATGCCGGACGATACCTCGCTCGGACTGAACGGCACCGGCATGCTGATCATCAATCCCCCCTGGCAGTTTGCCGAGGAGGCGGACCGCGTGCTGCAATGGATGCTGCCGCAACTGGCGGAACACCCGCTGGCCAAGGCGACGGTGCAGTGGATTGCCGGGGAGTAGCCGGATTTCGCGACCATAAAAAAAGGGCGATCATCGGATCGCCCTTTTTTCCTGGTTGTGATCAGGCGAGCTTGGCCACCCGCTCCAGTTCCATCAGCGAGTCCTCCAGATAAGTCAGCAGCCGCTGCATCGACGGCAGCACCTTGCGGCAGGCAATCAGGCCAAACTCCAGCGTGTCGACATAACTGGTCATGGTGATGTTGAGGGCCATGCCGTCCAGCACGATCGACACCGGGTAGAAACCCGAAAGCTTGGCGCCGTGCCAGTATTTCGGCGCCACCGGTCCGGGCACATTGGAAATGATCAGGTTGCAGGCCTGCCACTTGGGGGCGATGCCGGTGATCAGGTTGGCGCCGGAGATGCTGTAGATCATGGCGCTGTAGTTCATGATTTCGGCCTGGCTCATGCGGCTGAGACGTTCCTTGGAGTTCTTCATCGTGCGGCGGATGACCTCCAGCCGGTCCCCGGCGTCCGGCAGATTGGTGGCCAGGTTGGCCAGCAGCATGCTGATCTGGTTGCCGCCTTCGCTGTCGTCGCGGCGCAGGGATACCGGCACCATGGCGACCAGCGGTTTCTCGGGCAGGGCGTTGAGCTCCATCATGTAGGTGCGCAGGGCGCCGGCGCACATGGCGAGGACCACGTCGTTGATGGTGCTGCCGGTGGTCTTGCTGACCGCCTTGATGCGGTTGAGGTCATAGGACTGGGCGGCAAAACGCCGCGAGCCGCTGATGCGCTGGTTGAGGATGGAACGCGGCGCCTGGAACACCGAGACATATTCCGGGTCGTGGTGGTAGGAGGAGCGGATGGCCTTGGCCAGTTCCCGCGAGACGGTCGGGATGGTGGAAACCTGTTCGCGCAGCGTGTTCATGACGTTGGCGAAGGCGCTGATCGGATTGTTGGCCTCCTCCTTGGCGCCGCGCTTGCGGCGCTTGACGGCCCACAACGGCGTATCGGTCTTTTCCTCCGGGCTGTCCGCGAGCATCTGCTGGGCGATGCGCATGCCCGCCACGCCGTCCACCATGGAGTGGTGCACCTTGAAATACAGGGCGAAACGGTTGCCTTCGATGCCTTCGATCAGGTGACATTCCCACAGGGGCTTGGCGCGGTCGAGGAGGGCGCTGTGCTGCTGCGAGACATAAGCCAGCAATTCGCGGATCCGGCCGGGTTCGGGCAGGGCGATATGGCGGAAATGGTGTTCCAGGTCGAACTCATCGTCTTCCTGCCAGAACATGCCCTGCAGGTGCTGGTTGAAAGGCCGCACCGGCGGCGTCATCTGGCGCATCTTGGCCGCCACTTCATGGACGAAGGACTCGGGATCGGCATCTTCCGGAATATCGAACAGCATCAATCCCCCCACATGCATGGGTTGCTGGCGGCGTTCCAGCCAGAGGAACAGCTGGTCGATAGGGCCGAGTGCGCGCATGAAATTCTCCCTGTTATGTCGATGATTCTATGGGGCGTAGCGTAGAACTTTTTTTGTGGGCTTGTCTAACCATTTTGGCGGTTGCCGCGGCTGCCGGCGGGCTTTTCAGGGCGGGCGCGGATATTGTGGCCCCTACGGTGGTGGGGGTTGTTATCCCCCCCCGGACCTGCTTATTCTGGGGTCATCTTCCGACATTCCCAAAGAAGGACTTTGATATGCGTGCTTTCCTTTCAGGCCGGCGTGTGCTGGCGCCGCTGGTGGCGGCCCTGGCGCTGGCCGGCTGCAATGCCAATGATGATGACGGTTCCGCCGGCTTGCCCACCGGCGGCTCGGCCGTCAAGACGTTGAAAACCCTGAAGGTGACGCCCTCGCTCGGTCGCATCAGCAATGCCCGCGTCATCCTGCGCAACGCCGCCAACCGCAGTGGCCCGGTGCTTGGTGATCTGCCGCTGATTTCGGGAAGCGCCAGCTTCAATATCCCGGCGGGCGTTCGGGTCGTGGTGGCCGAAGTGGTGCCGGAAGCGAGCGGTAATGTCCGTTATTTTGACGAGGCGCTGGGGCGGTTTGTGGATGTGGTGATTACCGCCGCCAACCGTAACACGCCGCTGTTGCGGGCGGCGGCTCCCGTGAGTGCCGGTAACGCTGATCTGGGCGTGACCGCCATGACCGAGGCGGCCCTGCGCCTGGCCGAGCAATCCGCCGGCGGCGCGGGCGCCAACCTGACGCCGGAACAGATTGCGCCGGCGCGCGCCACCATCCAGTCCGTTTTCGGCATCCCGGATATCCTGCTGCCGCCGGCGCTGGTGGACGAGCCGTGCGATCTGGCCGGTCTCGGCACATCGGCCGCCGAGCAGTACGCCTTGCGTCTGGCGGCGCTGGCGGAAATCGCCCAAGGGCAACTGGGGGCCGGGGAAGCCAATCCGGCGCTGCGCATGGCGCAAGCGCTGGCCGCTGATCTGGCGGATGGCGATATCGACGGCTCCGGCGTGACCGGTGACCTGCCTTATGACGTTGCCGCCTTCGCCGTCCAATTCCAGGCGCAGGCGCTGGCGCTGGTTCAGGACTTGCTGGCCTCCGCCTCCGAGTCCGGTTTTGACCCGGTCAAACTGAATGCGCTGATCAATTTCCTGCAGTCCAACCCCTTGGTCCTCAATCTGAATCCGGGCGGCGGTGGCGGGGGTGGGGGAGGCGGTGACTGCGGCCAGATGCCAACACTGACCTTCGCGGATCTGGTGCCCTTTGGCGGCAACTACAGTGTGGACATCAAGCAGGATGACGCCGCGATTCCGCCCAATGTCACCAAGGTCAAGACCACGCTCCTCAAGCTGACGACTGGCAATGCCCAGGCCACGGTGCAACTGGACGGCCAGACGGCCAATGTGCTGTCGGTCTGTCAGAACGGGCCCAGCAAGAACAATGTGCTGGTCAATCTCGACAAGGGCGGCGCGCATGTCGATTTCAACCTGGTAGGAGCTGAAAAACTCACCAACGGCATTGATTTCACCGCGCCGTCCGGGGTGTTCCGTTACTTCGACACCACGCCGGCCCAAGGGGGCGGTGGTGGCGGGGGCGGGGCCTGTGTCGGCAACGTGACCGCCACGCCCAGTGCCGGCAAGGACGCGGTGGCGCTGTCCTGGCCTGCCGTGGCCGGGGCAACGGCTTACCGCATCGGCCGTCCGACCGCCAAGATCGGCCAGACCGACATTCAGTTGACGGTCTTTATCCCCAGCCAGGCCGCTACGTCCTACAACGACACCAACAACATCGCCTCCGGCGCAACCTATACCTACGAGATCACGGCGGACGGCGCGGGCTGCAAGTTCCCGCAAGTGACGGTGGAAGTGGGTAATCCGGTGGCGTCCATCGGCAACTTTACCCAACGCCGCTTTGGCAGCGGCAGCAACTCGTGGGATGTCGCGGCCATCAACGGTCTGGTCGTGTCGAACGGCACGCCCGGCAGCGCCAAGTCCACCGACGGCGGCCTGACCTGGACTTCGGTGCCTTTGAAGGTGAACGGTCTGGATGTCGCCTTTGACCGCGCCAGCCTTGCCACCGATGGCACCCGACTGCTGGGTGTGGGGCCGCTGTTCTTTGGTGAAGTGACCGATGGCGCTTGGGTGACCAAGGCCATTACGCCGCCGGATCTGCAACCCTTGCCGCAAGGGGTGAGCGGCGCGCCCGCCGTTTATTACAAGGCGATCGAATACACCGGCGGCCGCTGGATCATCGCCGGCGGCTACAAGGCCACGGGGAATGTCGGCAAGTCGTTCATTGCCAGTTCCACCGACGGCGACACCTGGAATATCCATACCTTTGCCGGGGACGGTAATTTCAGCCGCTGGGCGATTGCCTCCAAGGGCGGCCAGTGGCTGGTCTTTGTCCTGACGGACCAGAATGTACAGGATGCCATGATCTCCACCGATGGCGGCGTCACCTGGGCGTCCAACACGCCGGTCATGAACACCCAGCTGACTGGCGGTATTGTCGCGCTGGGCGGTTATTACTTCATGTCGGATAACAACTCGGTGTTCCGTTCGGCGGACGGCATCACCTGGACAGCGATCCAGGATGTCCGTGACAGTAAATGCATCAGTGCGCCTTCCCGGCTGACGGTGCTGAACGGGCTGATGTACGGCTTCTGCGGCGACCGCGTGGTAGCCTCCGGCGACGGCCGTGCCTGGGGCCTGGTCAGCGGCGCCATCGGCGGCAATATGGCGGGTGCCAACGGACAGGCCATTACCCGTTCCGGCAACCGCTTCATTGTGACTGGCGGTCTCAGCAACAACTGGCTGATCTCGTCCACCGACTGATCCGGCCTTGCGGCATGAAAAAGGCGACCTCCGGGTCGCCTTTTTCATTCATGACGGGGTTTAGCCCAGCAGGGGTTTCAGGAAGCGGCCGGTATGGGAGGCCGGGTTGGCCGCCACTTGTTCCGGCGTGCCGGCGGCGATGATCATGCCGCCGCCGCTGCCGCCTTCCGGTCCCAGGTCGACAATCCAGTCGGCGGTCTTGATCACATCCAGATTGTGCTCAATGACCACGATGGTGTTGCCGTGGCTGCGCAACTCGGACAGTACCGCCGGCAGTTGCGCGATATCGTGGAAATGCAGGCCGGTGGTCGGCTCGTCGAGGATATAAATGGTCTTGCCGGTATCGCGCTTGGCCAGTTCCCGCGACAGCTTCACCCGCTGCGCCTCGCCGCCGGACAGCGTGGTGGCGGCCTGACCCAGCGTGATGTAGCTCAGGCCCACGTCCATCAGGGTTTGCAGCTTGCGGGCAATGGCGGGCAGGGCATCGAAGAAGGCCCGCGCCTCCTCGACGGTCATGTTCAGCAT
>CAZPZK010000024.1:0-14641 GCA_964591095.1 uncultured Moraxellaceae bacterium
ACCTTTATAATCAAACACGAAGGACAGTGCTGATGCATCACCCGGTAAATCTGAGGCGCAAACATAACTCACCCGCGAATGCTCTCCTTGAAAAGAGATCATCCCATCAGTCGAAATCCCCAGTAGACTCTCAGTAAGTACAGGGGAGCTGATGGACTTTAAAACTACAGGATAAATCCCTGCCAAATTGGCCAAATCGGAAACCGTCATGTTTGGCGCGTCACCACATGGCTTTGCTTGAACTGTAGAAAAGTCAATAATTCCTTTTTTAATAGGCAACCCATTTTCGCTCCGCTTCAATGGATCATAAACTGAAAGATAAAAGTCATGTGTACCCGATACTTCCAACATATAATCAACACCATTAATCAAATCACTCCAGACTGGGCTGTCACTCACAACAACAGAGTGACGTGTTATGTGATATGGGCCGGACAATACCCGTCCATTAATCGTTAAACGCTGATTATCAATTCTCGCTGAAACAGAACTGCCATCTTCATATAGAGATAGAACATCAACACTAGAAGTTGATCTATAAATCCCCGTATAAGCTCCAGTAAGTGACGAAGAAATCACCGTAGACTTCTTATCGGTTACCAAGGGGGGCATGTCTACGTTATATGTTAAGTCTTTAATAGATTTATCGAGCTCATCCGTAATGAAAAAGTTATCCAGCCTTAATTGCTGATAAATTTCGGATAGACCGTTGCGAATACCCGACTCTACAGCTACTGGAGTCGAGCCATACAACTTAGAAAAAATCGAACGCTGCTGTGACCAACCATCAAAAACACCATCTTGAAGATCTGAAGCTATTTCATCCAACAAGCTTAGGGCTGGCTTTTCATCGAAAACAGATGATTTATCTCCAGCATTTTTAACAAGCCCAGCCAACAATAAGGCATATTTAACCGAAGGAATGTCTGATTTAATTTTTAACAGCATATCACGTAATTCATCTTGAGATCCCACCATTTTGGGTGGCGCAATTAATGCAGCAGCCGACGGGAACCCAAATGCAGCCGATATTTTATGATTGGCTGCCGCAACATCCGATACGCGCAACCCTTGATCCGCACTTTTCCCGCTAAGTTTTTCCGCATAGCGGACCGCCCCTTCCGTAAGAATATTTACGCCAATTTCTGGACTTACGGGTCCGGAAGCTCTAATAATAAAATTTACATCGAGATGGTGATATGACTGAGTCGACTCATCAAAATAGCATGAAGCCCTTGGTGAAAATCGCCCCGTGCAATCATCCGCGAAATTATTACCCTTCACCTCAATCGTTGTATATTTAACTGACTTATCAATGAATGCTGAAAAATACCCTAATTCTCGTGTATTTCCAGTAGCCAGAATGGCTCCCGTAGAGGCATCCTTAACATAAACATCAGCATTAATTATTTTACCCATAGATGGAAAAATTTTAATCATCCGGACTGATGATGCCCCTTGATCATGATCATTTTCATTACATCCTGTGAAAAGAATGAAAATGCCGATTATGAGAGGGCTTTTATTAAAATATTTAATTATTTTCATGACTTCCCTACCTCCAAAATACATGCTCTGATTGAAATCCAATCTTGGTTTCAACATCGAGCTCAGACACTAGTCTCTCTGGTTGATGCGCTAGCACACCATCTCAAAGAGCTAAGACCTACAATTTTCTATCACACGTGTACGATTCCTGTCTACCACTTTGGTCATGTTTTGTACCACCTAACTACTTGCATTGCACAATTGCCGAGAGAAAAAGGGAGACCCGCATGGCGGGCCTCTCTCAGTTTTCCCGGAATCAGATCAATCCCCGCTCGGCCAGGCTCACGATGTTATCGCGGCGCCCTTCCCCAACGATCAAATGATCCAACACCCGGACATCGAGCAACTTCAAAGCTTCCACCAATCGCTTGGTGATCGCAATGTCCGCTGCTGAAGGTTCCGGATGTCCCGAAGGGTGGTTATGAGCAAAAATGACGGCAGAGGCATTAACCTCCATCGCCTTGGTAGCCACTTCCCGGGGATGTACGGCACAGGAATCGATCGTCCCCAGAAACATGGGCTCACAGTAGAGCACCTGGTTCTGGGTATTCAGCAATATGACCAGAAAGACTTCCCTTTCCAGCCCCTGCAACCGCGCAAAAGCCAACGCCCGTGCATCTTTCGGGCTATTGATCGCATCCCGCCGGATCACTACATACTCGGAGGCTTTTTCCGCCGCCCTCATCAATGCCCAACGTTCCTCAACGGTCAACCGGGCAACATTCAACTGCGCAAGCTCCTGAAGAAGCATGATGACTCCATACCCCAGAACCCCGAGGTGCGGGTCGATGGCGAAGGCCACCGAATCCAAAGATCCAGCGGCCGAATCGCCATAACCCTGTTTGTGCTATCTCCTTCTTTACTGGCAATGCTCGTTGTAATAGGCCGAACGGGCCTCAGGATTGATCCCGGTATAGAGACGCAATGCCAGATAGTCGGCTTCGTCGATGTTCTGCTCCCGGAGCAAGTACCAGCGCGCTGCTATATCCTTGTCCATCGGGGATAGAGTTCGCCATCGACTGCGTTCAACCATCGTCATCAACTCGTCGTATCGTCGTGCGCTACCGCTCACCAATCCTTCCGACTTCTGGCGTAGTTCCTCTCGCAGTTCGGGTTGGCGGGTTGCCAAATCAGCAATGTCGTGTCCATCCAGCCGGACGCCGGACAACACACCTGCCGTTTGTCTGATCTGCTGCGTTTGCTGAGCCCATTCCGCTGAGGCCAACGTGCCACAGGCGCGCAGATGCTGAACTGGATCTTGATTCCGCACTGGGTTTTCAAGAACCTCCCTGGCCATCCTCATTTCTGCACTCAAGCCGGTATTTGATGGGGGCTGTTCCAATGACCACGCCTGCTTCGTTAACCATATCGTTCCGATAAAAATCGCCATTGTCGTGCGAGAACACCGACCAATCGACTGAATGCTGGCTTGGTTACTGCTCAACGTTATCTCCCCTCCGGTTTTGAATGGTCATCGACCTGTATCCGCCCCAACGCGCCCGTCAAATGCCGCGCCTGACTGAGATTCACAATCTGCTGATCCAAATCCTTACCCGTACTCTCATTGAAAAGTTTCAACTCACCGGGAAAGAGCGTTTGCCGATAGAGATCCGCTTGCAAACGGATACGGTCTGCAACCTCCTGCCGCCGGCGATCCGCGGCAGGTGATCGATCCGGAGAGGTGTCTTTAGCCGTCAGCCCATCCAGATACTGTTGTCCGCCCGACAACTCATCCAACAGGAATCTGGCCCTGGGCTCGTCTTTGAGGCGCTGATATGCGTTGGCCAGCCCCTGGTGCACATCCCGGTAATAACGATCCTCGGCCGGAATCGCCTTGATGTTTCTACCCCCTTGATCGCCGACTGCGTTTATCCCTGCCTGATGCAGGCCGCGAACTTGACGATCTCCCTGATGTACTGCTCGATCAGCTTTCTGGCTGATATCTTCATAATGCGCTGCAACATCCTCATGCGAGTACTTTGGTCCGGCGAGATGGCCAACCTCACGGGACCGCTCTCCCACCTGATTCTGGAGGGTCTCAGGCATCAATGTTGTCGGTTGGCGCGCATCCAGATCCACCCCGAAATAGCGAGCGTCAAAGCGGAATGCCGCATCCCGGTCTGTGGCATGCAAGGCTTGCCAACGTGCAACGAGATCCTTCTGTTCATCGGAGTACCCACGCCCGGCAAACCCATTCAACCGGTTTTGCCAGAACAAATAATTCGGGTCGCCGTGGTCTACCAGGTCTTGCGTCTGGTCCACCAGCGATTGCCGGTAATCCGGATCCTCCTGCAGGCGGGTGACCATATTGTTCGCCGAAATCTGTCCGCCCTGTTGCACCTGCTGCTGCAACTGCCTGGCGCGCTCGGCTTGTTCACTCGCCTGCCAAGTTTGTGTGGCCGCTTCCCGCAGGGTTTTGTCCTGACGAAAACTCTCACTTTGCAGTACTGACTCCGAAACGGCTTTCGCTTCCGAGTTGCTTAAACTGTTTGTCAGGGAAGTCCCGGTCCGAGCCCCCGAATCCGCCTGGGTATTGAGCGTCTGCTTTTCCCCTGAGATATTTCTGTCCCCCTGCTGATTCTGGGACGTGAAATCGGAGGTGCTCTGGTGGCCACTACTGACACGGTCCGCTTCACGGATATTGCGGGTGGTGCTGCGTTCAACGCTTGCATCCAGTCCGGCAGATGCGCCAATTCCAGGAATCACCGGGACTTTGCCGCTCAAGCCTGCCCGCAATCCGATCGAGGCGCGAAGCGATTTATCCATCGACGTTTCATCAACATGGTCAACGCCTTGGGTATCCCGCTCAGCATGAGACCGGTTACTCCCGTCACCCTGATCACTGGTGGTGCTGACTTCAGCCTGAGCGCCTTTTGCCGTAGCCAGGGCGGAATAGATTTGCGACCCCCGCTCCGCCCCCAGTGCTCGGGTGAGCACATTTTTCACTTCAGCACCCTTACCATGGCGGATTTCCTCCCCCAAGCCTTCCATCAGCTGAAACTCTCTGGTGTCTGCCATGGTCTGGGTGCTCCCGACTGAATATCTCTCCATGGCTTGCACGCCTCTACTCACGTCTACCGACGGGATGTCCGCCAATCCGCGTGACTCGATTGCGGAACTGAATCCTTCCAAGGCAAAGAATCCGCCGGCATTGGCCACGGCGTCCATCTTCACCGGTTCGGGTGAATTGACCTTCTCGTCGTAATAGTCCCGACCACCCCACCGTTCGGCGATCTTGGTCGTGGCAAACATGCTGCCGGTAAAGATGCTCATGCACAGCAAGGGAATGGCGCCGATCATGTCGCTGGCCAAGGCCAGTTTGGTCGAGACCTTTTCATAAAACAGGGGGGCGTTATAGGCGTTCAGCAACAAATCCTGACTGCCAAAGGCCGAGATTTCGTTCATCACCTGGAGCTGGATGAAGTAATTGATGACGGCCGCCACCGGGAGCCACATCTGCGTGCTGATCGTGAACATGGCATAGGCACCCGCCGCCTGTACGCCCTTCGTGCCCAACAACATGATGGCAATCACCATCATCGGAAACAGCACATACGACAGGAAAATCATGATATTCATGCCGTTCACCATGATCTTCGAGAAGAAGGTGCCGCTGGCCGCCGCATCCTCCCGCCATTGCTCGGTAGCCGACGCAAAAGGCATGCAGCGGGCCAGGTCAGCGACATTCGCCGCCTCAGGTGCGCAGTAGGCCGCCGCGCTGATGTGCGGTTCCAGGGTGCTGAGCAGCACAAAGTTTTTGGCCTGAACCGCCGTGGAATGCACGAGCGCGGTATAGGCTTTTTCATAATCTTCATACAAGAACGGTTCTTTGCCGTTCGCGCCCTTTCCGGCGCCGATGCCCGCATTCATGAAGATCTCGATTGTTTTCAACCCTTTGGGGTTGCTTATTCCCGCGCTGCTCGGAAACGGCTTGAAGAGTGATTCCGCGTCCACCTTGATCAGGTCAGCCGCATCGGCACAGGATTTGGCGACACCCGATGGAGCGGCATTCCCGTAGTAGACCGTGAGACCGGCTACAGTTCCGGCGGCATTCAGGGCATAGCTGACCGGACTGGTGCTCTGCCGGTATTCGCTTTCCTTGAACTCATCCCGCCCGACCAGGCAATTGATCGTCAACTCCTGCAAGGAGCGTGTCAGATAAGGGAAGGCGCCGTTCACGCTTCCCGGCGCACTGCGCAGGGAGTTGAGTAACTTCAGCGGCGTAACGAAGCCGTTATCGCTGGTCATGGAGGAGTAATTACCATCGACTGACGCGAATACCGTTTCAAAGCTCTGTGTTACTTGCCAGGCAATACTGCTGATGACACTGCCGGGGATGGCGATGCCGATCGGGACGTTATCGACCTTGGCCACCTTCCCCTCATAGACATCCTCAATTTGTACATCGGCCTTGGGCACCACCATCAGGGTATACACCAGCAAGGGCATCAACACCGGTTTGAGATCGACCCGCCCACTCATGGCAGCCTGATACAACGCCACCAGAAGGGCCATCAACATCCCCAGATAAACCCCGGTTCCCACACCAAAGCTGTTGCCGGCGGACACCCATAGCCCCGCATCCGGATTGGCCGGATTGAACAGCATGGCCACCGCATTGAGGGCAGACTGGAAGACACCCAGGTCTCCCAGCGAGTAGATCGTGAAACTCATTGGCCGATTCTCATGGCTATGCTTAGGGGGGATTGCCGTCACGGCAAAGACTGATCTGGAAGTCCATCCAGAAATCACCGGTCAGTCCGTCGCGGCGCGGAACCTGTTGCACCAGAACTCGCGTGCGGATCTGACTGCACTCCGGATTGATCGGGCGAATCAGAAAGGTTTGGATATTTACCGGCCCACGGCCGTGGGTCAGTTTCAGGAAGTGATCAGCCTGTTGGCCTTCCAGTCTTGCCTCATGTGGCTCACTTTGCCCGACTTGCTGCCTGGCCAGTTCCATCAGGGAGTGAACGGTGCCCGCCTTTGCTGCCAACGGCAACCCGATCATCAGCACACCCAGTCGCCAGACTCTCATGGTGTCGGCGCTCCCTGCGCGGCCGGGTCAGTGCTGACATCCGGCGTCTGATATTCACGGGACTTTTCAAAGCGGTCCTCGGCGCGCTGCTGCCAATAGCCGGCATCCTCGACAACGCCTTCACGGGTGGTGTTCCCCGGCATGATGTCCGCGTAGAACTCGGACAGGTCCATCTTGCTGAGGTCCAGTTGCTGGAACTCTTCCAGGGAAAAGCCGCCGCAGTTTGGTTCTTCGGGAGTGCTAAAACCCTGATGCAGTTGTTCCTTGCCCTGATAGTTGATCAATCTCGCCAATTTGGAGTTGTAGCAACAAAAGGCGGTTTTACTCTCCAGGCAACCGGTCACCGAATCCTTCGAACAGTATGTGCCGATTTGATAGCACAGCCCCTTGCCCCGCTTGATCCCCAACTGCTGCTCTTCCGGTTCGCAACTGCTCAACTCCATGACCACCATAATGGCGGCCGCCAGGGCAAACGCCATGGGATTGAAATAGAACCCATTCCCCAGTGATGTGGACTGAACCCCCATGGTGGAGGTCTCCGCAACCGCACCCGAGGTCCAGCCAAAGCCCATGAAGGAAAAATTGAATGCGGGCGCCGTGGCGGATGATGCGGCGGCAGAAGTACCAGATGCCGACGTCGATGCGGCGGTCGCCGCCTGAGCGCCGCTGAGCATGGCCTTCCCCTGCGCCAGAATATCGTGCACATAGGGCGTTGCCTTGAATTTGGCGTAGTCATAGCCATATTCGGCAGCACTCATGACGGCGGCAAAGGCTACCTGATTGGTGGTATTCCCCCGCCCGGCACTGGCCTGGGTATCGACATCGCAGCAACCCCGTAAGCCGCCCCATCCCTCCCGGCAGTCATTCCCCGTGCCATTAAAGAACCGTCCGCTGGCCGGATCGTAATAGCGCCCCGCCTCACGCAGGGCTTCCAGATTGGCTATCGCGGAAGCCACATCGCCATCGGGCGTGTAGTCGGTGTCAAAACAAGCTCCATCGGTGCAAAAGGATTGCACGGTACATGCTGTCGATTTGGTGCCCGATGCGCTGCCCGAGTCACAACGGTAGCGCTTTTCAACCGTCTGACATTGCCCCTCAGCATCCGGAAGGCAGGTTGACGCGATCTCGTAACAGCCTTGTGCTCTCAGTCCGGCGCAGGCGTTGTCAGCTGCAGACGACGCGCATTCATACTGCTTTTCCCACTGCCAACAATCACGCGCGACGGCATAGTCACCGATCTGCTTGGTGGACGGACCGTCCACGCAGCGCTTCGACAGTAACTTGCAAGCGCCCGCCTGCACCATGAGGGGATGCAATACCAGTAAGGCTAAAAACAAGGCCCCGCAGCGGCGGCTCATGGCGCTGCCTCCGGTAAATCGGGGCACTGGCTGTTCCAGTTATCCACCATCTCCACGGTAGTACCGAACATCCGCAACGTCAGTTTGTTGGTCCAGCGCGCACCCCAGCCGTTGTGCAAATAGTGAAAATCACCCCCTGACTTCCCAAAAAGCAGTTTGACCTTGCAGTGTTGGTAATCGACCTCCGCGACGGAGGCCGCACCCACGGTGCATCCTCGCCCGCTTTCGCAGGCACCTCCGGAAGCATTCGCTAAGATCCGGATATTGCTGGGTTTGACATGGGCGCATTGGAAATCCTGGGGGGCGTCAAGCACGGACATTTCCGTTTTGCCCTGCATCTGCAGCGGATCTGCCGACCAGGACATGATGACGCCGCCATTGTCGAGCAACTGCGCATCATTGATTTCAGCGGTCTTCTGTTCCAGGTCGACGGTCACCCAAATGTCTGCATCGTCCTCCTCCCCCCACCACGTCATCACATGGAGAAACTCGTTACGCGGCACGATCACCCCGGAAGGAGAGGGATTGATGCAGTAACAATTGCCGCTGCGGTCACACGAAGTCCGCTCGCAATTCATTTCCTCCATCAGGCAGGAGGCTTCATATCCCCATTGGTGGCTGGCATCCAGTCCGATGTAACGATAGGTTTTTCCGTTTGACTGGACAATTTTATGCAGCGGGAAATTATAGGCGCTGAAACGACCGGACTCATTATCGTTGCAGAATGCCCTCCACTTGCGCAGGTCCGTATTGAGGGTAAAGCTATAGTCAAAGTCCCTATCCTGCTCCCGGGCGCTGACGGAGAGTTTATCCCGGCAGGTCTGATGGGACTTCACCAGGCTCTCCCTGCACGTCCGCTCTTCGAAAGATGATTGCATGGAAGGTTGCCCCGGTAACTGGCAGTCCATATTTCCCAGACTGGCCGAAATCGTTTCAGCCTCGTGATAGGTTTTGAAAAGTGGGTCCGTTTGCCGGTCCAGTGTGAACTTCGCGGTATTCACCCGTTTGGTCAGATAGTTGATGGCTTCGCATTCCCGCCGGTCCGTTTCGGGCAATTTGCTCAGATCGGCCTTTGCACAAGCCTGCTGGCGGGCGGTTCCCTGTGCCTTTGGCAACTGGAACGGATCGAAGGTTCCTGCCAGTGCCGGCGTCTGGTCGTACCCCGGCAATGCGTATTCCGCAGACCGGTTGTTGATCATCGCCCCGGCAACCTCCCGCGTATCGGCTGCAAAATTCTTTCCCGCCTGAAATGCAGAGTCCGGTGTCAGAGGTTGTGTCGGTAGCCCCGCAGCCGGGAGTGGCGCATAGGGAAAAGCCGGTGCTGAATCCGTTCCGGGGGCCGCGCAAGCCATACCGCAAAACAAGCTGGGCAGGAGTAGTCCGGCTCTCACGGTTGTGACCCTTTCGTCAGATAACCTTTCGCCAACGCCGCCAGTTCAGGCGCCCCCTCGCTGACGATCCGCTCCAGGGCAAATTGCACGGGGACATCTCCATACACAGTGGCGGACCGGCCAACAGCCTGGCAGCCGGAGTCTTCCGCTCCTTCGGGAGGCAGACTGACAATCAATACCGGCACCTCTCTGACCTGGAATCGGTCAAATGCCACCGGGTTAATGTCGATTTCCGGATACCGGTTTAATCCCAAGCCTGTCAGGAATTGGCGGAAATGGGTAAAGCTCAACGGGTTGTCCCCCGTTACGCCGCGAAACACCACCTTGATGTTCCTATCCCTGGCCTGTTCCAACAGGTTGGTCAGTGTTTTCACCGGAATGCTGGCACTGACAAACAGCAGCACTTCCGCTTCATTCCGCATCCTCACGGTATCGGCATTCTCGTAGGCATCGACCCACCGGTCGATATCGACGCCTGTGTGCTGGATGTCGGACATGGCTGGAGAGATTTCTATCTTGGGGACAGCTGTCCGGAGATAGGTCTCATCAATGGCTTGCCCGGCAGATGGCTGTTGCTGCAGGTCGCGGCGAATGATCGGCAACAACTCCCGCTGCTTTTGCTCCAGCGCCGGCAGGGTGGGAAAATCCGCTGGCAGCTCTGCCGCCATCACCGGGCCCGAGACCACTCCCAGGACCGCCAGAGTCATGAGTGCCTTCAAAATTTGATGGCTCCCTGACAACAATCACGCTTGCGGAAGATCAGGTAGCTGAAGTCTTCCCCTTTCACCGGAAACTCTTTTCCGGCCTCCCAGAGGATGGTGCTTCGCCCAAAAGGTTGGCAGCACTGCCCGGCAATCTTGGTGGTCTGGGGCACCGGATAGGTCATCTGGTATTTGTACTGCGTCTTGTCCATCAGGATTTGCGGGTAGTAACCGCACATCCCGGCTTTGCCGGATGCCGCCCACATAATGCCTTCGCGGTGCATCTTGGCCAGTAGCCGTTGCGTCAGCAAGGATGACGTTTTCACTCCGCCGGTGTGGTACAGGTTTCGGCCCACCAAGGGATACACTTGCCCGTTGCAGCCACCACACCAGTACAATGCGCTCAACGGCTTCCCTACCGTTGCGGCAATGCAATCCGCGCTGCAGGAGGTCACGGCGGCGATATTGCCGTAGAGAAAGGCATCGGGATTGAACAGGTTGTTGAGCTCGTCATCCACCCAGGTGGGATCCGCCTCGGTCAGATAGGCCAGATCAAATCCCTTGCGTTCAATGCAGGCGTCATCCAGTAACAACTCCATGTAGTACATGACCGGATTGATGTAGTAGTGGGCATGGAAGAAAGCCTCTTTTTGCTCGGACTCGACCAGCGGCTTACTGACAAAGCCGGGGGTGTCGGCCGGCAGCCCTCCGCTACCCCCACCGACTTCCACCCCGCCCAATCCCACCAGGCAATAGGGTTTGCGGGTTATATCCACTTGCCGTACCGGCTCCCAGAATCCGATCGGAATCCCAATGTTGGCATTGCAGGCACACACGCCGCCTGGTCCACTTTCTGTATCCAGCTGACCACCCTTGTCGATGGCTTTGCCAAAGAGGGTGATCGGGAAGACGCAGGACCAGCAGATGTCCGTGATCGGGTTCATGAACTTCCCGGTACAGCCCACGGCGCCAGCGGTGGAGGACAGAAATATCAGACCTGCAACCATCCCGGCCCTACAGAGCGACTTCATCAATCCTGATTCTCCGGTCTTCCTGATACACCCGGCTCGGCACCGCCCTGATACCCAATCGCCCGGTCATGAATCCTTGTTGATCGAAATACACCGGGCGTTGAATGCGCTGCCGCAACTCCAACCAGGAACCGGCCACCAATACCGGTACCGCCCTGGGCTCCAGCGTCAGTCGCTGCTGAAGCCATGCCACCTGTGCAGCATCATCACCATCGATGAACAGCAGACTCTTGGTCAGTGGCATCTGATCCAGCGGATTGATAGTCTGGCCAGCGGGAATCACCAACTCTCCTTCTGCACCCCGGATGTCTTCCGTGGTAATGATGGTGGGATCAAAGTAGCGGCTAGCCGCGTGCTGGGCCTTGGGGATGACCAACCCGGAAGGGTGATTGATGGACGCGACTACCCGCGAGCGATACTCCTCCTCCATTCGGGCCAGCTTATCCCCCTCCTCGGCCCATCCCTTCAGCTTCTCCTGAATGGCTTCCAGCATGGATGGCTCCTGGACCGGATAGACATGACCAAAAGTTCCCAACGAGTCGGCCTTGGCCGAACCTTGCAGCAATAGCACCAGAAACCATTGACGGGAGAACCTGAAAGTCATTGCACTCTATCCAGCCAGTCATCCAGTTCACTGGCCTTGAGAGCGCCCGACGTCTGACGACCGTCCGCACTGATAATGGTCGGGGTGCCAAAAATGCCCAGTTTCTCGGCGAGCTGACGATTCATCGCCACGGGGTTGTCGCACACGCCACCGGCTGGCTGAATATGATGGATCAGCAGTTCACGCCAGGCTTTCGCCCGTTCCTTGCTGCACCATACCGAGACGGCCTTCTTCATGGCGTCCGGATGCAGACCGTCCAAAGGATAGGGATAGAGGTGAATGGTCACATTATCGAGTTTGGCCAATTCCACTTCCAACTGGCGGCAGTAAGGACAATCCGGATCAGAAAACACGGCCATCTGTCGCCGGCCATTCCCCTGCACATACGTAATCGCCGAATCGGCGGGCAGTGCATTGAAGTCGATTCGCTGGAGTGTTTTTTTCCGATCAGCAGTGATGTCCCGCTGGTTTGCCATCTCCATGACATGACCAAAGAGAAAAAATTCGCCCTTGGCATCGGTATAGGCAATGTTCTTGCCCATAACGACTTCATATATTCCAGCCAGCGGTGAGGCATTCACGGCGGTGAACCGGGTTTTGGGATATTTGCTCTGAAGACGGGTCAGCAGATTGTCTGAAGTGATGTCCTGAGCCTGCACGCTGCCCAGGCTGCCAGCCAGCAGCACGAGCAACCATAATTGTGGTTTCCGCATTAGCCTTCTTCAATGTATCAAACTGTAATAATTATAAGGGCGGCAAAAGAATAAATAAACTGATGTTGTTACATCGTTATGCAGGCTTGTAGCGCCGGATGACGAACGGCTCATCAGTGACAACCGCAGCCTGACGTTCCCTTGCCTCAACCTGCGCCGACGAAGCCGCATCCTCGGGCGCCAGCACGGCTCCCGCCATCACCTTCGGAGGCGCAAACGCCGCACCACCAACCCTGGCCAGATCCAATCCGTGTTCCGTCAGAACGCCCTGAGCATGTGCCCATTCCAGCAGATCCTTCACCATCTTCGGGAATGCACCCCAAGGCAAACCGGCAGCCCAGGGAAAGAGCGGATCGTGCGGCTTGAATATCAGCTGGAAGGTAATCTTCTTCGATTGCAGGACGCTGTCCTTGTTGGATAGCCATCGACTCATCGTTCAGACGCCTCTATTTGCGGGGCAAGCGGGTCAGCCCCCATCGCCGCATCCCTTCAGCAATCGCCATGCGGGGATCATCCGACGTCATGGTGTGAGGCCACCGCTCTTTGAGCGTCGGGTAGATAATGTCCGCACCGCCTCCGGCCAGCAAAACTGCATCCAGCCGCCGGACAACCCCTCCGAACAGTCGGGTGCCTGTGTCGACAATTTCATTCACGACAACAGCCACGGCTTCCTCAATCTCGGCCTGTACAGACAGCCGGTCGTTAAAGTTCCGGATGTACCCGGCACGCAGCGCCTCTTCGCACTCCAACTGGGAGGTCTGCAAGCCGCGGGCATGTAACAGTTTTTTCAGCTGTTCCACTGCCTTGTAAATACCGGCACACGACCCCGAAGCCACTTCAATCCATCGCCCTTTCTCCATCAGCATGAAGTCCGTCGTGAAATGCCCGACATCAATAACTGCCCAACTGGCCAGCAAGGTTCCCTTGCTGGTCAGATGCTCGCCGTTCTCATTGAGTACGCCATGCTGGTAGGCGCCCCAAGGCTGCGGCACCACAACCACATCCGTTTTAAAGACATCCAGCCCCTGCATGGACAGGACTTCCTGCTGCTGAGCGAAGGTCACCACCGGCAACCCCAGCACGACCAGATCTGGAATGACGTGATGGCTGGCGAGATAACGCTGAGCCCGCTCCATCAGTACCAGATGCTCGGGCGTATTGATCCAGTCCATGGACAGCCCTGAAGCTGCCTGCGCCCCTTGGCTGACAGCGGTCAGCCCGACGAAGTAGCGGCGGCCCATGACCTCCACCGTATCTCCCTGGGTGATGTCGGGATGTGGATCAAAGGACAAGGGAATGGCCGGGGTGACGACCGAGGGGTACTGACGATGCCTCAGCGAACCGTCAGGTGTTCTAAAGGCGAGTTTGACGGCGCTATGCCCAATGTCGATGCCTGCCACTGTCATGTGTCTGCTTCCATAATGCGAATGCGGGGTTAATAGTGATTCATGAAACCGGATTTCATGATTCATGATTCATGCGTAATGCTTCAGCAATGGCCTGTCTGGCGTGGCTGTTGACGCACTGCTGCAGAAAAGTCGCGGCGTCCTGGATTTCCGCCTTGATCCGGCTGACATAGCCGAGCCCGGGGGTATCAGGAAAATCCGCATGGCTGTAACGGCTTTTCCATTGACGCCGTGCATCACCGACGAGCAGGCCTACCTGCTGGCGGATTCCCCGGAATCCGGGCATCCGATACAAGCTGTAGAGCGACTGTGAAAGCCGAGAGGGGTTTTTCGGATAGATATTGACCGAACGCTCCAGCCGGTGACGCCATTGCTCGAAACTGGAAGCATCAAGCCGCCAGGTCCAGCTTTCATCACCGCCTGCCGCACTGGAGCGGCTGAGCAGCAGCAATTCGTAGTCGCCAATTATCTTGAGGCGACTGCCGCGCTCGCTGAGCGCCAAGGGCGTTTCCAGCCGCCAGATCGCGCCACGACCTGGCGTGGTCAACAACCAGAAGCGCACTTCGATCTTGTTCCACCACCACACCACATAGGTCACAGCACAACCACCCTCTTTCCGCCGGCGGATCTGGTGGCGCGTCAGGCCGGTCTCGTAACTGTCCGCGAACTTCGCCCGGACAGCCTGAAACCGGGCCAGTGTCACCGTGCCGGCGACGTAGAACCGGCAGCCGCCGCGACTGACGCAATCCTGGATGCGCTGCATCGCTTCGGTTTTGGTTGTGCAATAAAACTCCACCATTTTTCCCTGACTGACGCTTTGATAAAGCACAAACCTCATTGTCATGAGGTTTGCA
>CAZPZK010000024.1:14741-15837 GCA_964591095.1 uncultured Moraxellaceae bacterium
TTTTCCCTGACTGACGCTTTGATAAAGCACAAACCTCATTGTCATGAGGTTTGCAGGGCTTTTGAAGCATCTCTGAAAAATTTTATGACGCTTTGATAAAAAGAGGTTCCTAGATTTCGGTACAGGCGAAAAATCCGCGATTAAGATGCCGGTTGTTGAACAGAGGTTGCCAGCCTTTCCGTTGCTCGGGGGCTGCCACCCCCGTACTCAACACATGCGCTCCACCCCGGCGCCAACCGGGGAAGCGTGGCGAAGCTGCATGCCGGAGAAATCTGGCTGGTGCGGCACGCGAGGGGCGCTTGGGGGTGAAACTCCCCCAATCGATCCCATCCCTACAGCCGGTAACGGTGGTTGGGCGACGTCGAAACGGGCCTCCGGGTGACCGGAGTAACCCTGTACGTCGGAAGACGGTGAGCGTCAGCCAGGAAGGTGACGACGCGTTAAGCACCGCATGTGGCGGCTCGATCCTCTCGTAGGGTCGTCTCATTGCCAGGCAGGTGGGCTGCTGAGATCACGGTGACGTGATAGGGGTCTGAGGAGAAATCTGGATGACCCGGTACTACGGGGCGCAAGCTCGGTAGATCGCTGGATAGCTCAAGCCTGTAATTGCACCGACTGAGGCCAGTCAACGGTGCATCCTGGAGAGCAAGTACTGTAAACCCGTTGAGGCATTACCCATCCATAACCCGGTTACTTCAAGGAACCTCGACCGGGGGAAAACGGAGGCGGTGGATGATGCTGAGGGAGCAGGGTTCTGCTCGTGTAGATCCGACGCACTAAGACGGGAAGCTGTCACGGTCGCTGGTGGGTGGCACCCCAGTCATGACCGAAACGGCGAAACCTGCCCTGGAGGCAGTGATAAGCCGTTGTACGACAGTGGGAGATCAGGTCAGTAGTGATGATGTTTTTTCGAGCGAATAAAAACGTGAGCGAAAACGGAGCGAAAGCCTGAGCTGCGCGAAAGCGCATGTTGTTGAGTACGTGCAACGTTTGGCCGAGTGGCATCGGCCTCGGGGGGAGTGGCATCCCCCCACGCATTCTGTACAGCAACTTCCATCCGGAAGTGTCAATACCGCTTGTGACAGCAAGCGTTTCC
>CAZPZK010000025.1:0-1753 GCA_964591095.1 uncultured Moraxellaceae bacterium
GACCTGACCTCCGACTTGCGTATAATCACCCGATTGACTGACCCGAGACCCTTCATGGATATCAATGCCTACATGCAGAACCTGGGCGAAGCCGCCCGGAATGCATCCCGCGCCGTGGCCCGCGCTTCCACCAACGCCAAGAATGCCGCACTGCTGGCGGTTTACCGTTCGCTGGACGAGAGCCGGGACAGCATCCTCGCCGCCAACGCCCGCGACATGGAAGCCGGACGCGCCGCCGGTCTGGAGGCCGCCCTGCTTGACCGGCTGGAGCTGACGCCCGGCCGTTTTGAAGGCATGCTCGAAGGTCTGCGTCAGGTAATCGCCCTGCCCGATCCGGTCGGCGAGATCACCGACCTCGCCTATCGACCCACCGGCATCCAGGTCGGCAAGATGCGGGGCCCGCTGGGGGTCATCGGTATCATTTATGAATCGCGCCCCAATGTCACGCTGGAGGCGGCGGCCCTGTGCCTGAAATCCGGCAACGCCACCATCCTGCGTGGCGGCTCGGAAGCTATCCACTCCAACAAGGCCATTGCCGCCGCCATCCAGGGCGGACTGGCCTCCGCCGGGCTACCGCCCACCGCCGTGCAAGTTGTCGAAACCACGGACCGCGAAGCGGTAGGTCGTCTCATCACCATGCCCGAGTTCGTGGATGTGATTGTCCCCCGGGGCGGCAAGAGCCTGATCGCCCGCATCACCGCCGAGGCGCGGGTCCCGGTGATCAAGCACCTGGACGGCAACTGCCACGTCTACATTGACCGCGAGGCCAACCTCAACAAGGCGGTGATCGTGGCCCTCAACGCCAAGACCCATCGCTATGGCGTCTGCAACGCCATGGAAAGCCTGCTGGTGGATTCGCCGATCGCCGGAGAAGTGTTGCCGCAGCTGGCCCAGCTTTATGCCGACAAGGGCGTAGAGCTGCGCGGTTGCGTGCGCACGGCGGCGCTGCTGGGCTGTCGGGAAGCCACCGAACAGGACTGGTATGAGGAGTATCTGGCGCCGGTTCTGGCCGTCAAGATCGTCAGCGGCATTGACGAAGCCATCGAGCACATCAACAAATACGGCTCCCACCACACGGATGCCATCATTACTGAAAACTACACCAAGGCCCGGCGCTTCCTTGCCGAAGTTGACTCCAGTTCGGTGATGGTCAATGCCTCAACCCGCTTTGCCGACGGTTTTGAATACGGTCTGGGCGCGGAAATCGGCATCTCCACCGACAAGATCCACGCACGCGGACCGGTCGGCCTGGAAGGCCTGACCTCGCAAAAATGGATCGTACTGGGGGATGGCCACATTCGCGGCTAAATCCGGACAGAGCGGCAATGAAAAGGGGGCCGCAAGGCCCCCTTTTCATTCCATTGGCGTCAAGACCGCTGGATCGTACTCAATGCGGCTTGTCATGGTGCCCCATTTGCTTGGTCTTCACCTGGATCATCCAGTCGGTAGCGGCAATGAACATGGCGGAAAACACCAGCACGATATGGATGATGACCTCCCACTTCAGGGTGTGCTCATCCATGTTGGCGGCATTGATGAAGCTGCGCAGCAGGTTGATCGAGGAAATGGTGATCAGGGCAATCCCCAGCTTCACCTTCAGCACCCCGGCATCAACATGGTCCAGCCATTCCGGCTGGTCATTGCTGTCGCTGAGATCCAGCCGGCTGACAAAGATTTCATAACCGCCGATGATGACCATCACCAGCAGGTTGGCGATCATCACTACATCAATCAGCGTCAACACTAGGATCAG
>CAZPZK010000025.1:1763-15730 GCA_964591095.1 uncultured Moraxellaceae bacterium
GGTGGAATACCAGCTCATACAAAACCACCAGGAATTTCCAGGCATATACGCCAAGGGCCACGATCAAGCCCAGATACATGGGCAGCTGCAGCCAACGGCTCCAGAAGATCATCTTGCCGATCACGTTTTTCTGCGCGTTCATATCCGTTTATCCTTCGGGGATCACCAAAAACGGCGATAGTACCCAAAGCGCGTCGACAATGGCACCGCCTCACAGTTAAAGATTGTTGAACGGCGTCGGCGACGGCGCCGCCGGCAACCAGACCCGCACCGCAAAACCGCCCTGTTCCCGATTTTGGAACCGGATTTCCCCCCGGTGCAGGCGCACGATGCGGCCGACAATTTCCAGGCCCAGTCCGTGCCCCTGGCTATCGCGCGGAGCGGCGCGGACAAAGCGCTGACTGATCATTGCCAAGCGGTCTTCCGGCACGCCCGGCCCCGAATCCTCAACCATCAGCCACAGCCCCTCGTCCGCGGCCACCAGCTCCAGCCGTATCGAGCCTTCGGCCGGAGTATAGTTGACGGCGTTGTCCATCAAATTGCGGATCAGAACCGACAAGAGCTCCGGATTGCCGCTGACCGGCGGCAATCCCTCCGGCACAACGGATGAAACCTGCTGGCCCTTGCGCTCCAGCATCGGCGCGATGTCATGCAGCAGACTCAGGCTCAATGCCCCCAGATCCACCGCCTCGACCGGCATACCCAGACCGTCGGTTGCATCCAGGCGGGCCATCATCAACAGCTGCTGCACCACCCGCGTATTCCGGTCCACGCCCTGGATCACCTTCTGGAGACTCTGGTTCTTGCGCTCGGGATCGCTGTGCTGAAGGGCGTTCTGGGCATGCAGGCGGATGATGCTCAACGGAGTGCGCAATTCATGGGCGGCATCGGCGATGAAGGCGCGCTCGCGCTCGATCCCGCGCGACACCTCGCCGAACAGATGATTGAGGGCATGGGTTACCGGCCGGATTTCCTCGGGTTCCTCCTCCAGGTGGATTTCCTGCAGGTCGTCCATCTGGCGCTGGCTGATGGCCTGCCGCAAGGCGACCAGCGGCATGAGGTCGCGTTGCAAGTGCTTGCGCAGCAATACGATCGCCAGAGCCAGACTGGCCAGGAAGCCGATGATGAGAGAGGCCGCCACGTTCAGCGACAATTCGCGGCGCACATCGGAACGCTCGGCTACCAGCAACCAGTAGCGGTTGGCCTCGACATAATGGGTGTAGACATGCCAGGCATGGCGCGGCGTGCGCAGGCTGTAGAATCCCGGCCGCAAGGGCGCCAGGGCATTGCGCGGCGCGCTGTGCGTCCGGAACAGCAGGGAACCGGACTGCGACCACACCTGAACCGCGACTTTCTTTTCATAAGCCGCATCATAGCCATCACCCTGGCTCTCGGGCCGGGCTGCATCATTGGTATGCGCCAGCGCCTGTTGCAGCACGATCCAGTCCATCTTGCGGGCCGGCAGCGACAATACCCCGGCCAGGACTCGGGCCTCTTCCACCAGCTGGGCGTCAAACAGTTCGTCGATTTCGTGCCTGGCAGTCAGAAAGCCCAGCGTACCGCTGATTGCCAGCGCCAACAGGATGATCTGGGCAAAGGAACGGGTCAGCCGGCCGCGAATGGAATTCATGGCGAATCCTTCAGCGCATCGACCCGGTAGCCCACCCCGCGCACCGTCGTGATCAGCTCCGGGTAAAGCTTCTTGCGCAGGTGATGGATATGAACCTCCAGCGCATTGCTTTCCACTTCCTCCGACCAGCCGTAGAGGCTCTCCTCCAGCCGCGCCTTGGAGAGAATATGCCCGGCATGGAGGCACAACTCCTTGAGCAGCAGGAATTCCCGGCGCGACAGGATGACCTGCCGGCCATCCAGCATCACCTGATTGGTGGCGGTATCCAGCGACAGTCGGCCAAAATCCATGCGGTTGGATGTCCGGCCGATCGCGCGCCGCGTCAAGGCCCGGATGCGGGCAGAAAGTTCTTCCAGATCAAAGGGTTTCAGCAGGTAATCATCCGCGCCGGCATCCAGACCCGCCACCCGCGACGTCAGGGTATCTCGGGCCGTCAGCACCAGCACCGGCAGCGTCAGGTGCTGCTTGCGTAATTGGGTCAACACTTCCATGCCGTCGAGGCGCGGCAGACCAAGATCCAGCAACAGCAGATCAAAGGGGCTGGCCTCCAGCGCGCGCAGCACCGAGGCTCCGTCCCGGAACCACTCCACCACATACCCCTGCAACGCGAGCGCCTCCTGCAAGCCCTCTCCCAGCAAGATATCGTCCTCCGCCAACAGGATGCGCATGCTTGACTCCTCTCAGATCACGATCAGGTAGCGGACCTGCTGGGCGGCGAGAAAGCTCTCCGCCTCCGGTCCCGCCAACATGGCCAGGGTGGACAGCATCCCGGCCTCGGTGCAGCTGCCCGCCACCACGGTCACGGAACGCGGCGCGCCCGCCACCGGCCAGCCGGTACGGGGATCCAGGATATGTCCGTAACGGACACCCTCGCGCCACAGGAAACGGCGGGCATCGCCGCTGGTCGCCACCCCGCCATCGGTCAGTTCCAGCGTGCGCACGGCGGCGCCCTCCTGTTCGGGATTTTCAATGCCGATCACCCAGGGCTGGCCATCGGCGCGCGGGCCCCGGCAACGCAAGTCGCCGCCAAAGTTGACCAGCAGCGGCGCGGATGTCTGCGCCTGCAACAGGGCGAAAACGGCATCAACGGCATACTCCTTGCCGATGCCGCCCAGATCAATCTCCATGCCGGACGGCAAGGTCAGCCGGGGCGGGCGCCATTGTGCCTTTTCCCAACCGATCAGAGGCAGCAGCGCCCGAACCGCTTCCGCAGCGGGCAGGCGGTCAGAGCCATCAAACCGCCAGACCCGGCGCAGGATGCCGGAACTGATGTCAAACGCGCCGTCGGACAACTCCCAAAGTTGATGCGCGAAATCGAGCAGGCGCGAGGTCTCCTCGTCCACCTCCACGGTTCGCCCTTCGGCCGAATTGATGCGATAGAGCAGGTTGTCCTGGCGGTATCGACTGTATTTCTGTTCGATGCGCCGGGCTTCCGCCTCGGCAAGACGCCCCAGGCGCAGAGCCTCCTCCGCGCCGAGGCCTTCAAACAGGATCTCGCAGGGGCTGGCCATGGCCTGGAAACGGAAAGGATGAATGGACATGCTGACTCCGATCGGATGACCGACGGTTTTACCCGAGTCCTCCGACGGCGTCCAGCGTCGCGGCGTCAGGCAGGCGCTGACGCCGCGACGGATTACCAGCGGAAGGAATAACCCAATTGCACGATCATCGCCTTCAGCGCCGGCGTCTGATCCAGCCCGGCCAGATCGCCGGTGGCGGGGGAACTGACGGAACCGCCCTTCTGGTCATATTGTTCCAGGCGCAGGCTGATTTCGGAATCCTGGCCCAGATGCTTGCCGACCTTGATGCCCAGCGTGGTCGCGTCCATCGCCGCCAGACGCGGATCGGCCGAGGCATTTTCCACCAACGGGGTAATGACACCGCCCGCCAGGGTGAAGTCCTTGCCCTGCGCCAGCCACGGCGTATAGAAATCCGCCTCGGTCTGGGTATAGAAACGGACATGCGGCTCGATGTAGTAGCCGTTGACGCCGATCGGCATGTAATACCGGGCTTCGAGGGTGTGCGAGCTGATCCCCCAATCATCACTAGTGAAGCGATAGGAGCCTTCCAGCACGCGACCTTCCCCGGTATGGTATTTCATCACACCGAACAGGCCGTGACGGGTCCGGGCATCGGGACGGCTTTCATAAAGATAGGCATAACGGTCCACCGCCCCGGACGGGTCGGCGATCAGGTTGCCGGAGGCATCCAGCAAGGTCACCATCTTGTAGGGGTCGTTCTGGTAGCCGGAACCGGAAGACAGGCTGTAATTCACCTGGAACAACAGGTTGCGGTTGACAACCTGGGTCACCCCGAACAGCAGCTCCGCCAGGGTCTTGGTGTCGGCCCCCCCCTTTTTCTGCAGCCAGACCACACTCAGCGGATCGGGTGCTCCGCCCACGGCGTCGATATTGTCGAACTCCAGGTTAAGCCCGGCATTGAGCGTGGTGTTCTTGCCGTTGATATCCCGGGCATAGGAGCCGTTCAACGCCACCGACTGGAAGTCATATTCCGTGGAAATATTGCCGCCCAGGGTCATCCGGGCGCTTTCACCGGCCGGACGCAGGTAGCTGACCGACACCGCGCCGCGGCTGTCCTTGAACTGGTCGTCGAGCGGCAGGTCACCGGGGTTGGCGACGTAGACCGCGCTGCCGGACGGACCGGTAAACGCCTGAACCTTGTTGGCGCGCGCCGCGCCGTTGGGCGAAGCACCGGTCAGCGAATCCGCGACCACCTTGACAGTGAGTGCGCGATCTTCATCCAGCTGTTTGTTCAGGCTCACCACCGGCTCGGCGGCTTGCACCCGGCCTTCGTTTTCCTTGTAGAGCAGGAGGGCGGAATCCACCTTCCAGGCGTTGTGGGCGGTTTCAGCGGCGATGGCCGGCACGGTATTCAGGGACCCCAGCAAGGCGGTACTGGCGGTCATCAGGGCCTGACGGATATTTTTGCCTTTTGCTGTCAATTGCATCCGCAACCTCCGCCACCAAAGCCACGGCCGCCGCTGACGGCTTCCTTGCTGAAATAGATATGATCATCCAGCGCGGCATCGACCGGGCGGGAGTCCAGTTGCATTTCGGGTTTCGCAAGCACATCGCGCTCCCACGGCTTGACACCCATTTGCGAACAGGCAGCCATCAGGAGAACGGGGGCCAGCCACAGCAGGTTTTTCATGGCTACCTCAGGGTGTTGGTAATAAAGTCATAACGGGGGATCAACGGGCTTTCAGCAGGGCTTCGATTTCCTGCTCGTATTCGGCGATCCCCGCCTTGCGGAAACCGGCATGCTTGACCCGTGCCTTGCCGCCGGCATCTACCAGGAAGCTGGTGGGCATGGTCTGAACCTTGAACTGTTCGGCAAGCTTGCCGCCGGCATCAAAATAGACATCAAAATTGGGGCTGTACTCGCGAAGGAAGCGTTCGGCTTCCTTACGGTCCGTATCGACATTGATCGCGGCAACGACCAGGCCCTGCTTGCCGTATTTGTCCTGCAAAGCTTTCATCCAGGGAAAGGACTGACGGCAGGGACTGCACCACGAGGCCCAGAAATCAACCAGTACCACTTTGCCCGCATACTTCTGCATGTCGAATTCGGGGCTAGTCTCCGCCCGGACCTGCGTCGCCATCAGCAGCAGTCCCGCGGTCAACACGGATTTCAGGTTCAGCCAGCGCATTGCACACATCTATCGCACGGATTTTTCAGCAGCGTAGTGCATTAAACTTAAGGCAGTCTTAACGCGGCGCTTAAGCTTGGCTTAATCCTCCTCCCGGCCCGTGCGCCTAGAATGCCTGCCATAGACAGTTTGCGGATGGCCCGCCATGAATGTGTTCCAAACCGGTGTTTGCGCCTTGTTGCTTGGCCTGAGTCCGTTGACGGCCTCGGCGTCCCTGCCGGACTTCGGCGACATGACCGAAAGCAGCGACTCCGCCTTTCTGGAGGCGGACACTGCCTTCCAATTGCAAGGCAGCTATGATCCGGCCACCGGTTACCGGTTTGTCTGGCATATTGCGGATGGCTATTACCTTTACCGCGACCGGGTGCACCTGCAGGTGGGAGGCGTGGAAACCCCCGCCCGCTTCGATGCCGCCGTCGATATCAAGAATGATCCGAGTTTCGGCCGGGTTCCCGTCTTTCATCATCAGGTGTCCACTCCGCTGACCGCTCCGGCGACCGCCGACATTGTCGTGCAATACCAAGGTTGCGCCGATGCCGGCCTCTGCTATCCGCCGGAGACCCGACGCATCCATCTGGCCAACGGTCAGGTGACGCTGGAAAAGGCTGGCGCCCAGGCCCTGGTGCCGGCACCGGTCGTGACCGCCCCCCTGCCGGCGCCGACCGCGCCTCAGGCTTCGTCGCTCGAGGACTCCCGGGGAATTTCCGACTTCCTGGGCCAGGCCAGCCTGCCGATGGTGCTGCTGACTTTTTTCCTGCTCGGGCTCGGGCTGACGTTTACGCCCTGCGTCTTTCCCATGCTGCCGATCCTCACCGGCATCATTGCCGGCGACAAGCAAACGCTGACCGCGCGCCGGGGATTTGCCCTGTCCCTGGCCTATGTCACCGGCATGTCGCTGAGTTACGCCGCCTTGGGCATGGTGATCGGCTATTTCGGCGCGCGCGCCAATATCCAGACCTGGCTGCAGACGCCCGCCGTGCTGGTGGTGTTTGCCGGGGTATTCACCGCGCTGGCCTTCAGCATGTTCGGCTTCTATGAACTGCAGTTGCCCGCCGTGCTACGCGACCGACTGACCGCGGTCAACCAACGCCAGCAGGGCGGCACCTTGTGGAGCACCGGGCTGATGGGCGCGGTGTCGGCACTGGTGGTTTCGCCCTGTGTCTCCGCGCCCCTGGCGGGCACGCTGGTCTATATCAGCAGTACCGGCGATGCCCTGCTCGGCGCCGCCGCGCTATTTCTACTGGGCATGGGCATGGGCGCGCCGCTGATCATGGTCGGCGTCACCGGCGGCAAACTCCTGCCGCGCGCCGGGCAATGGATGGTCACGGTCAAGACCGTGTTTGGGGTCGGACTGCTGGGCGTTGCGGTGTGGCTGTTGTCGCGGATCATTCCCGGCCCGGCGGCCTTGCTGTTGTGGGCGATGCTGATTTCCGGCTCCGCCGTCTATATGGGTGCCCTGGAGCCTGCGGGCTACGGCTGGCCTCGCCTGTGGAAAACCCTCGGCATCCTGATGCTGCTTTACAGCCTGCTGCTGCTGGTCGGCGTCGTGACCCGGCAAGATGACCCCCTGCACCCGCTGGCGGGCCTGATCCTGGGCGCCAACCCGGCCGCGACCGCGCAACGGGATAACGGCCCCCTCTTTACCCGCGTCAAGACCCTGGAGCAACTCGACCGCGCACTGGCGGACGCGCAGGCTGCGGGGAAGCCCGTAGCGCTCGACCTGTATGCGGACTGGTGCATCGCCTGCAAGGCCATGGAGCGGGAAATCTTTCCGGCCCCTTCCGTGCGCAGCGGTCTCTCCGACTTTGCCACGGTACAACTTGACCTGACGGAAAACTCGGAAGAACAGCGCGCCCTGCTGGACAAGTACCATGTCTTTGGACCGCCCGCGCTGCTGTTTTTCACTCCGGAAGCGCAATGGCTGTCCCAGGAAACGCTGCAGGGTGAACCCACCGTTAACCTGCTGACCGAAAAGCTGGAAAAGCTCAAACAGCAACTTTGAGCGCGGTCGTGGACACCCGGCGTCGGCTGGTTTAGGCTTGGCCGATCCCGATACGCTCCGGGGTTGTGGGCGTTTCCCTGCCCTGGAGCGCTGCCATCCTGCCCCTTGCCTATTTGGGCGGCTCTTTCGACCCGGTCCACGAAGGTCACCTGCAAACCGCCCTTGAACTGCTTGACCGTTTTGCCTTTGAGCAACTGCGGCTATTGCCGGCGGCCTGCTCGCCGCTCAAGGCGGCCGGAACCCCGTTTCCGCACCGTCTGGCCATGCTGGAGCTGGCCATCCTCGGCCATCCGCGCCTCGCGGTGGATGATCGCGAATACCGAAGGCCTCCCCCCTCCTATACCATCGACACCCTGACCGAACTGCGCCAGGAACTCGGACCGACGAGGCCCCTGGTATTCATTCTCGGACTCGACAGCCTGCTTACGCTTCACCGCTGGCATCGCTGGCGGGAGCTCTGTGAGTTTGCCCACTTGCTGGTGGTCACCCGCCCCGGCTGGACGCCAGATTTCGTCGGAGAAATCGCGGATTGGATGGCCGACCATAGGGTACACGACCCGCGCATGCTAGAATGCACGCCAAACGGCCGCATCCTGCTGGTCGAAACCACCCCGCACACTGTCAGCAGCACCGCCATCCGCGCCGCGCTGCATCAGGGAGCCGCGCCCGAAACGCTGCCCCTGCCGGCAGCGGTGGCCGGTTATATCCGCCAACACCAACTGTACGGAGTCTCTTCCCCGCATGAATCCCGCACTGACTTCTGAGGAGCTGGTCAAGGTCGTCGAAGACGCCCTCGCCGACATCAAGGCCCAGAACGTATTGACCCTGGACGTCCGCAAGCTCACCGGCCTGGCTGATTACATGATCATTGCCAGCGGCACGTCCACCCGCCATTGCAAATCGCTGGCCGACAATGTTGTCGTCAAGTCCAAGGAAGCCGGCGTGCGTCCGCTGGGCGTGGAAGGCGAGCGTGAAGCCGACTGGGTATTGATCGACCTGGCCGGGGTCATCGTGCATGTCATGCTGCCCGCGACCCGCAAGTTCTACGATCTCGAGCGCCTCTGGACGGTGCCCGAAGGCAAGACCGCCGAAGCCTGATGCGCATCCGTCTGCTGGCGGTAGGCCAGAAGATGCCCGACTGGGTGACAGAGGGCTATCAGGAATATGCCAAGCGCCTGCAGGACGATGTCCGCCTGGAGCTGGTGGAAATCCCCGCCGCCAAGCGTGGCCGCAACAACGAGGCGGAGCAGTGGAAACGGCTGGAGGCGGAGGCGCTGCAGGCCGCCATCCACCCTTCCGACCGTATTGTGGCGCTGGATGTACTGGGCAAGCCCTGGTCCACGGAGGACCTGCGCGACCGGACGGCACGCTGGCTGCAAGGCGGGCAAAACATCGCGCTGCTGGTCGGCGGCCCGGACGGACTGGCGCCGGAACTGCTGGCCCGCGCCGACGAACGCTGGTCGCTGTCGCCGTTGACCTTGCCGCACCCGCTGGTGCGCATTGTGGTGGCGGAACAGATCTACCGCGCCTGGACCCTGCTCAAGGGACACCCCTACCACCGTTGAGGCATCATGCGCCAACCCTCGCCGCTCAAGGACAGCCAGCTCGAAGCCGCCCTCTTCCGGCGTCGGGCGATGGTGGCGGCGGGGCTGGTGGTGCTGGCTTTCGGTCTGCTGATCGCCCGCTATGCCTGGCTGCAGATCGTCCAGCACGAACGCTACCGCACGCTTTCCGACAACAATCGCATCAAGCTCCAGGCCATCGCCCCGCCGCGCGGATATATCTATGACCGCAACGGCCTGCTGCTGGCCGACAACCGCCCCAGTTTTACCGCCACGCTCAACCGCGAGGAGGTCAGGGACCTCAACGACACGCTGGTGCGCCTGACGCCGCTGCTGGAACTGGGACCGGAGGACATCGCCCGCTTCCGCAGCCGCCTCAAGACCGCCAGCCCCTACGAGAACATTCCGGTCAAGGCCAACCTCAGCGAAGGGGACATCGCCCGCTTTGCCGAAGTCCGCTCCGACTTTCCCGGCATCGACATCGAAGTCAAGATGGCCCGCCACTATCCCTACGGCGAACTGTTCGCGCATGCCCTCGGTTACGTCGGCCGCATCTCGGAAGACGAGGCCGCGCGCATTGATCCGGCGATCTACAGCGGGACCGATCTGATCGGCAAGACCGGCATCGAGAAATATTACGAAAAACTCCTCCAGGGTCGTCCCGGCTACCAATACGTGGAAACCAATGCCCACGGCCAGATGCTGAGACCCTTGGACCGTACCGCGCCCAGCCGGGGCGACGATCTGGTGCTTCACCTCGACTACACCTTGCAAAAACTCGCCACGGAACAGCTGGCCGGACGACGGGGCGCCGTGGTCGCCATTGATCCGGCCACCGGCGGCGTCCTTGCCTTTGTCAGCCAACCCGCCTTCGATCCCAACCCTTTTGTCGGCGGCATTCCCTCGGCGCTTTATTCCGCCTGGCGCGACCATCCTGATCGCCCGCTCTACAACCGGGCCCTGCAAGGCATCTATCCGCCCGGTTCCACGATCAAGCCCTTTTCCGGCATGGGCGGACTGCATTACGGACTCATCGATTGGGACTTCAAGATCAGCGACCCCGGTTTCTATCACCTGCCCGGCGACAGTCACCTTTTCCGCGACTGGAAAAAGAAAGGGCATGGCACCGTCAACCTGCATAAAGCCATCGAACAATCCTGCGATACCTATTTCTATCAATTGGCGGGCCGCATCGGCGTTGACCGCTTCCATGACTGGATGCTGCAATTCGGCTTTGGCCGTCCCACCGGCATTGACCTGGTCAATGAAAAGAGCGGCACCCTGCCCTCCATCGCCTGGAAACGCTCAAGGCTCAAGGCCCCCTGGTACCCGGGAGAAATGATGTCGGTCGGCATTGGTCAAGGGTATTTCACCGCCACCCCGCTGCAACTGGCGATGGGCACTGCCATCATCGCCAACAAGGGCCAGCACATCACCCCGCATTTGCTGAAGAGCGTCAGCGGCCCTTACCCCTTCACCACCGTCAACCAGCCGGACGGTCAGGTGCAGTTCAGTGGCGACCCGGCGGAATGGGACCGTATGCGCGACGCCATGAAGGCGGTGGTTCACGGCTATGGCACCGCCGGCAATCTGCGACGCGGCCTGACCGGTTATGAAATCGCCGGAAAGACCGGCACCGCCCAGGTCAAGGGCATCAAGCAAGGGGAACGCTACAGCGAATCCCGTCTGGACCCCCGGCACTGGGATCATGCCTGGTTCATGGGCTTCGCCCCCGCGGACGCGCCCAAGGTTGCCGTTGCCGTACTGGTGGAAAACGGCAAGCATGGCAACAGCGCCGCAGGCCCGATCGCGCGCGCCGTCTTCGACTATGTCGTGAACGGCACGGTGCCGGAGCCTCCAAAACCTCCATCGCCCCCGGCGGCGGCCGCGACGACCGCCAAGCCCGCGCCGCCCGTAACGCCAACCGCGACAGACCCCGGAGGCGATGAATGAACGACCAGAATCTCTATCGTTACCTGCGCCAGTCGCCGCAGGATGGCTCTTCGTTTTATCGCCAGTCCCCGCTGTGGACTCGGCTTCACATCGACCTGCCCTTGCTTATTGCCCTGCTGCTGACGATTACCATCGGACTGGTCGAACAGTACAGCGCCACCGGGCGCAATGTTTCCCTGGTGCTGAAACAGGCCACCAGTTTCGGTTTGGGATTGGGCGTGATGCTGTTCATGGCGCAAATTCCCCCCCGGATTTACCAGGCGTTCTCGCCCTGGTTGTTCGGACTGGTGCTGGCGCTGCTGTTGATGGTGGCGCTGTTTGGCACCGTCGCCATGGGCGCGCGCCGCTGGCTGACCATTCCGGGTGTCACCCGCTTCCAACCCTCGGAGTTCATGAAGCTGGCGATGCCGATGATGATGGCCTGGTACCTCTCGGGACGCTTGTTGCCGCCATCGCTGCGGGTTGTCGGCATCTCTATGGCGTTGATCGCGGCGCCGGCTTTCCTGATCGCCCGCCAACCCGATCTGGGAACCGCCATCCTGGTGGCCGGCAGCGGCTTCTTCGTGCTGTTTCTGGCGGGATTGCCGTGGTGGCTGATCAGCCTCGGCGTCGGCGGTCTCGCCGCCGCCGCCCCGTTCGCCTGGCACATGCTCCATGACTATCAAAAACAACGCATCCTGACCTTGATCGACCCGGAAGCCGACCCGCTCGGCACCGGCTGGAACATCATGCAATCCAAAACCGCCATCGGTTCTGGCGGACTGACCGGCAAGGGCTGGCTGAACGGCTCCCAGGCCCATCTGGAATTCCTGCCGGAAGGTCACACGGATTTTGTCATTGCCGCCTACTCGGAAGAATTCGGCCTGGTCGGCATTCTGGTGCTGCTGGCACTCTACGGTTTCCTGCTCATGCGTTGCCTGTACATGGCAACCAGCGCGACAGATTCCTACAGCCGCTTGCTGGCGGGCGCCATCACCCTATCGTTTTTTATTTATGTCTTTGTTAACGCCGGAATGGTGAGTGGTATATTGCCCGTCGTTGGCGTGCCCCTGCCCTTCATCAGTTACGGCGGCACGGCCATCATCACCCTGATGACCGGCTTCGGCATGCTGATGTCGATTCATACCCACAAAAAACGACTCTAGACTCCCGCAGGCACGCCATGACCCTGACTCGCCTCTTCCCGGTACTTTGCTGCCTTGCGATTGCCGCCCCGGCTACGCAGGCCGGTGACTTTGATCAATATGAAGAGTTGCAGGGCATGATCACCAGCCTCGAAAAAGAAGGGGCCTGGCCCCCCGGTGAACTGACCGCCCTATTTACCGGCGTCAATCGCCAGGACAAGGTACTGGAAGCGATTGCCCGTCCTGCGGAAAAAACCCGGGAGTGGAAAAACTATCGTCCCAATTTCGTCAATGATGAACGCATCCGCAAAGGAGTGGACTTCTGGAACCGGCAAGAGACGGTGCTCTCGGCCGCCAGCGCCCAGTTCGGGGTGCCGCCGGAAATCATCGTCGCCATTCTTGGCGTTGAAACCAAATATGGCGGCAATAAAGGCTCGTTCCGGGTTATTGATACCCTGAGCAGCCTTGCATTTGATTATCCGCCGCGCGCGGCTTTCTTCCGCAAGGAGTTGCGCACCTTTCTGGTGCTGGCACGCGAGCAAAACATGGATCCCATGGAAACCTATGGCTCCTACGCCGGCGCCATGGGCTTTCCGCAATTCATGCCCAGCAGTTGGCGCAACCTCGCGGTTGACTACAGCGGCGACGGCAAGACTGACCTGATCAACAGCGAGGTCGATGCCATCGGCTCGATTGGCAATTATTTCCTGGCCAATGGCTGGAAGTCGGGAGAGCCGGTCGCGGTGCGCGCGCGAATCACGGGCGACAACTACGACGAAGCCGTCTCCACCGATCTGAAAAGCCAATCCACCCTGGGCGAACTCGCCGGTCGGGGTCTTGAACCCCGCGATCCAGGCCTGCCGCCCGAAACTCCCGCCTGGGCCATCCGGCTTCAAGGCGAAAACGGCGCCGAGTTCTGGCTGGCCTTCAACAACTTCTATGTCATCACCCGTTATAACCGCAGTTATAACTACGCGATGGCGGTTTTCCAGTTGGCGGAAGCCCTCCGTAACGCGCGCCGCCGCCCTGAGCCCAATAGCTGAAATTTAATAAATTGTTGCAATTCTGGCATGATTTAAGCATGTCCTAAGTGGTTATTTCCTGTCCAAATTTGGACAAGGTGGAAAAAAGCAGGTAGGATGCCCAAACGCAGCCCGCCAATAGATATAAAAACCCGGGCAAATCTGTTCAACCATGTCTAGGAGTCAAAACCGATGACATATCAAAAACCGATGTTTCGCGTGGGATTGGGCCTCGTCCTTGGCGCCGCACTGAGCGCTTGCAGCCACACTCCCCCGCGTGCCGCAGGCGCGCCCAGCGCACCTGCCCGTGGCGACTTTGTGGTCAATACGGACAGCGCTCCGGATGTGCGTCTCAGTGATGCCGAAATAGCCATGCTGCAGGACGCTGTCCCCAGTGATGAGCCCCTGAGCCGCTACGGCAACACCAGCCCTTATTCCGTGCTGGGTTCAACCTACCATGTCCTGTCCACGGCCCAGGGTTTCCGGCAGAGTGGCCGCGCCTCATGGTACGGCAAAAAGTTCCATGGTCAGCGCACGTCCAGCGGTGAGCGCTACGACATGTACAAGATGACCGCGGCTCACAAGAACCTGCCGATTCCCTGTTATGTACGCGTCACCAACCGTGAGAACGGCAAGAGCGTCATCCTGAAGGTGAATGATCGCGGTCCCTTCCATTCCGACCGTGTGATGGACGTTTCCTGGGCCGCTGCCGCCAAGCTGGGCATGCTCGACAGCGGCACCGCCAATGTGTCGATCGAAACCATCAGCCCGGCCAAGGTACTGCGCGAGCAACCGGTCATCGCCAAGCCCGCCGCTCCGGTCGAGATCAAGTATTTTGTCCAGGCTGGCGCCTTCGGTAACCGCGATAACGCCACCGCCCTGCAGAACCGCCTGCTGGAGCTGGCGAACCTGCCGGTCGCCATCCAGACGTCGGACGACGCCATGCCGGTGCATCGCGTCCAGATCGGTCCCTTCGCCGACGAACAGGCCGCCCTGAAAACCAC
>CAZPZK010000026.1:0-10586 GCA_964591095.1 uncultured Moraxellaceae bacterium
AACCTCTGTTGGCTCGCTGTAGAGACCAAAAACACTATCAGATTCTGGGTGTTTGGTGGGTCTGAAGCCCGACCTACAACCGGTATCAACCGCCCCAGCTGCGGACGCGGCCGGTATCGACGTGCACGAAATCAGAACCGGGGTAAAAACCGACGCCGCCCGCGCGCAGGTCCAGCGCGCTGTCGCGCAGGCTCGCCAATTGCACGCCGGGAACGCGGATATCCATCGCCTTGCCGTCCAGATGCATGCTGTGCTTGGCCACGCCGTTGGAGTTGGCGCGCAACATGTCGTTGGTCTGCGGCGAACGATAGGCCGAGATGATGTGAAAATCGCAGGGACGGTCGAGACGCGCCTGCAGCGAGGCCAGCAGATCGAGCAGGTTGCGGTCCATGGCGGCCACCTGGCCATTGCGAAAATCGCGCATCAGGAAATTGAATTCATTGAGCGCGTCGGGCAGGTAATCCCCTTCCGCCCAGTACACGCGGCTGAGCCGCTCCCCGGTATGGGTATGGACGAAGGACAAACGCCGCTCCCCCTGATCCGCCAGCAGGCTGGCTCCGGCCCCGCGCGGCAGTAAAAGCCCGCCCAGCGCCACGGCGGACAGTCCGCGCAGACATTCCCGTCGGGTGATCGCGGCATTCAGCTTCATCATAGGCAACCTCGTTCGCAAAAAACGGCAAAAGCTACGGCGCGGCCGGTTGGAGGGTGATCTCCACCGGCTCGCCCGCAGCGGCTTTCAAGGCGGCTTCAGCCAGTTTCCAGTCAATGCGGCCGGACACCTGCTGCGCGTCGGCCAGCTGGCGCAGTTCCGCCGGGCCGTTCACCTTGCGCTTGTAAATATCGGGGTGTACTTCAATATATATAGGGCCGTCTGGTCGAATTTCAAGCAAAATCGGCCAGTAACTGTTAAGACCTGTTAATCCCTTCTCCACGCGGGGGTAGAGATCGGCGATGTCGTCGTTGTGCATGCGCATGCAGCCGTGCGAACGGAAACGGTACAGGCTGGACGGCGCGATGGTGCCGTGGATGCCGTAGCCACCGATGCTGAGCCCCAGCCAGTGCTTGCCCAGCGGATTGTCCGGTCCCGGCGGCACATGCGTCTTCACCGGCTTGCCCTCGCGCGCCATTTCCGCCTGGATGGACTTCGGCACGTTCCAGGTCTTGTTTTCCTGCTTGTTGGCGACTTTCCACGCCCCCAGCGGCGACGGCCAGCTCGGCTTGCCCAGACCCAGCGCGTAGACCTTGAGTTCGCCCTGACCGCGCCAGAACAGCAGCCGCTGCGGCACGTTGATGGTGATGCCCTCCCCCAGCCCGTCGGGAATCAGGTGCGAATACGGCACGGTCAGCGTGTCACCGACCTTCAGTTTTCTCTTGGGATCCAGCCCGTTGCGGCGGATCAGCGTCTCGGGGGACAGGCCGCGCCGACCGGCGATGGCGCTCAGGTTATCGCCCTTGGCGATCACCACCGCGACCTCGCCTTCCCAACGGGCGGAAGCCAGGCGGGCAAAGGGCTCGGCGGCGACCGCCAGCGAGGACAGGCACAACAACAGGCAAAGGAATACGCGCATGAAGGGATTAAGAAAACCAGGAAGATATTTTCAGTATGACACTGCCCCGAGGGGAATACAAAAGCCGCCGTTCATCGGCCCGCCGTGCGGCGTAGCCAGTCGCCCGGCGATTGTCTATGCTAATTTGCAGCTCAGGCCGACCGCCCGGCGGTCGGCCCTATCGCCGGATACCGAGGATTCACCATGCAAAAAATCATCATTATTCCGCCTGCGTCGGCGGCTGGCTGAAGCGTGACCTGATCATGGCCAAGGTCGGGCCTCCCCCTCCCGAAGTCAATACCGCCGACCTGGCGCCGGAGGGCAGTCGCTACCGTCAGGAAAGCGCTTCCAGCGGCAAAACCGAGGGCATCTACAGCTGGAAGGACAAGGACGGCAATACCCATTTCGGCAACCGCGATGTCAGCAACGACGCCCAGGAAGTGCAATTGTCCAAGAGCAACACGATGCATCTGTCCGGCAAGCCGTCCGCCCATGCGCCATCCGGCGCCGGACGTCCGGAGCACGGCCGTGCCCAGCCGCCGCAGGAGCGGGCCGCCAAGACCCTGCACGGCGCCGCGATGAAACAGCAAGCCGAAATCAATGTGATGTCGGAAACCCAATAAGCCGGTTGCGGCCCGGAGGCTCCGGGCCGCCGGCGCTCACAGCCCGGCCGCCAGCTCCGCGCCTTCGCGGATGGCGCGCTTGGCGTCCAGTTCGCTGGCCAGCGCCGCGCCGCCGATCAGGTGAAACTTGGCCCGGGTCGACGCGCCTTCCGGCGGCATGATGTCCTTCAGGCTTTCCTGACCGGCGCAGATCACCACGGTGTCGACCGGCAGCAACTGCTCCTTGCCGTCAATGGCGATCAGCAGGCCGTCATCGCTGATCGCCTTGTATTCCACACCCGACATCATCTGCACGCCGTTCTTCTGCATCACGGCGCGATGCACCCAGCCCGAAGTCTTGCCCAGCCCGGCGCCAACCTTGGTGGTCTTGCGCTGCAGCAGCCAGATCTCGCGCAGCGGCTCGGCCTGATGCGGTTCCACCAGCCCGCCGACGGTCCGGTTGGAAGTATCGACGCCCCACTCCTCATGCCACTGCCTGACGGTGATCGGCAGCGGCACCGCCGGGTCGTGCAGCAGGAATTCGCTGAGGTCGAAACCGATGCCGCCCGCGCCGATCACCGCCACGCGCTTGCCGACCGGCTTCTTGTCGCGCAGTACATCCAGGTAGGACAGCACCTTGGGATGATTGACGCCCTCGATCTTAGGCAGGCGCGGCGCAATGCCGGTGGCAACGATGATGTCGTCAAAGCCCTGCGCTTCCAGCTCCTCGCGGGTAACGAAGGTATTCAGCTTCAGGGTGACGCCGGTCAGCTCGACGCGGCGGCCGAAGTAGCGGATGGTCTCGTGGAATTCTTCCTTGCCCGGCACCTGCTTGGCGATGTTGAACTGGCCGCCGATCTGGCCGGAAGCCTCGAACAGCGTCACCTGATGGCCGCGCTCGGCGGCGACGGTGGCGGCGGACAGCCCGGCCGGGCCGGCGCCGACCACGGCGATCTTGCGCGGCTTGGCGGTCTTCAGATAGACCAGTTCGGTTTCGTGACAGGCGCGCGGATTGACCAGGCAGCTGGCGCGCTTGTTCTGGAAGGTGTGGTCGAGGCAAGCCTGATTGCAGGCGATGCAGGTGTTGATTTCATCGGCGCGGCCGCCCGCGGCCTTGTTCACCCAGTCGGCATCGGCCAGGAACGGCCGCGCCATCTGGATCAGGTCGGCCTTGCCGTCGGCAAGGATGGCTTCGGCGGTATCGGGCATATTGATGCGGTTGGAGGCCATCACCGGGATACGCAGTTCCTTCCTGATATCGGCGGTGACGTCGGCAAAGGCGGCGCGCGGCACCGAGGTGACGATGGTCGGCACGCGGGCCTCGTGCCAGCCGATGCCGGTATTGAGGATGTTGATGCCGGCCGCTTCCAGCGCCTTGGCGACGGCGATCACTTCCTCGCGGGTGTTGCCGCCTTCCACCAGGTCCAGCAGCGACAGGCGGAAGGCGAGGATGAAGTCATTGCCCACCACCTTGCGGATGCGCTTGACGATTTCCACCGCCAGCTTCATGCGGCCGTGGATGTCGCCGCCCCACTCGTCGTCGCGCTGGTTAACGCGCGCGCACAGGAACTGGTTCAGCAGGTAGCCTTCGCTGCCCATGATCTCGATGCCGTCATAACCGGCCAGCTTGGCGAGGCGCGCGCAGCGGCCGTAGGCGGCGATGGTCTTCCAGATTTTCGAGGACGACATCTCGCGCGGCTTGAACATCGAGATCGGCGATTTCTTGGCGGTGGCCGACACCACGAAGGGGTGGTAGCCATAACGACCGGCGTGCAGCACCTGCATCAGGATCTTGCCGCCTTCCTTGTGCACGGCATGGGTGACCAGGCGGTGGTTGATGACATCGCCCAGTTGGTTGAGCGTGCCGCCGAGCGGCAACAGCCAGCCCTCGCGGTTGGGAGAAATACCGCCGGTGATGATCAGACCGACACCCCCCCTGGCGCGTTCGCCAAAGTAGGCGGCCAGCTTGGGATAGTTGTAGAAGCGGTCTTCGAGGCCGGTGTGCATGGAGCCCATGACGACGCGGTTGCGCAGTTGGGTGAAGCCGAGATCCAGGGGCTGGAGCAGGTGCGGGTAGTGGGCGTTCATGGGGGAGTTCCTCTCTGGCGGGTGACCGGGGTAGGCGGGGGATTTTGCCACTGCGAGGGGGTAATTTAACAGTGTCTAGATTTAGGGACATTTGTCTTTTTTGGGGAATGGGCGGTCATTGGAGCCAATGGCCCGGCCGTGGCGGCGGACAGTTTCGTGATTCCGGGGTTTCGGCCATAATCCGGCCTTTCCTTGAGAGGCGTTTCCCGCCATGTCCTCCGATTTCCAGATTAGCCACGAAGGCCGGGTGATCCGTTACCGGTTGACCGCCGGGCGCAGCACGCGCGGGGTGGTATCGCTGAAGGTGCGGGCGGACGGGTTGGTGCTGGCGTCAGTGCCGCCGCGTGTACATCCGTCGGCGGTGCACCGGCTGGTGCGGGAGAAGGCGGGCTGGATTGCCGGTCATTTGCAGCAATTGGCGGAGCGGCCGGGTGCCTCCGCCATGGCCGGTTTGCGCTACGAGGACGGGGAGCCGCATTGGTTTCTGGGGGAGTCCTATCCCCTGCGCCTGCTGACGCATGACAAGATCAGGGACAAGGTGCTGCTGGAAGACGGGGAATTGCGGCTTTACAGCGCCGGCCATGATCCCGAGCGGGCGTTTCAGGCGCTGTACCGCTGGTACGCGCGGGAGTTGGAGCCGCGCATTGGCGAGGAGATCGCCAGCCTGACGGCGGAGATGCCCTGGGTGGACGCGCCGCCGCCCTTCCGTCTCAAACTGATCCGCAGCCGCTGGGGCAGTTGCTCCGGGCGCGGCAACCTGAATTTCAACCTGCATCTGGCCAAGGCGCCGCCGGAGGCGATCCGTTATGTGGTGCTGCATGAACTGTGTCATCTGGCGGAAATGAACCACAGCGAGCGCTTCTGGCGGCTGGTGGAAGAACGGATGCCGGACTGGAAACGGCACCGGGCGTGGTTCAAGATGCACGGGGCGCGGCTGATGGTGATGTAAGGGGTTGTTTTTGCTCTATCCTCTTCCGCCAAAGGTCTTTATAATCTTCCGCCACTGTGCACGGGCCTGTAGCTCAGTCGGTTAGAGCAGAGGACTCATAATCCTTTGGTCCAGGGTTCAAGTCCCTGCGGGCCCACCAATTAAATCAAGCAGTTATTTCGACACTGCCTCGCAAAAATCCAGTCTGGTTTTCATTCGGGTGCCATGTAGGCAAATTCCGACCTTTCCCTATTGGATGCTGGCGCGACGGTTACCCCCTCACCCCATCCGCAATCTTGCTCACCGGCAAAAACAGCGTCAGCGGCTTGTCCTCCAGCCACACAAACCCCAGCGACTCATAAAACCCCGCCGCCGCCTCATCCTTGGCATCCACCAGCACCAGCGACACCCCCACAATCCCCGCCGCCTCCAGCACCCGGCGCAGGGCATGGGCCAGCAACTTGCGTCCCAGCCCCCGGCCTTGCCACTCCACCGCCACGGCAAACCGGCCAATGGTCACGCACGGCACCGGGTAACGCGGCATCCCCCGGCGGAATTCCTCCGGCAAGTCGCTGAATGACAAGTTCCCGGCACTCAGACAATAGAAGCCCGCCAACTGCCCGCCCGACATGGCAGCATACCCTTGGTTATAGCCCTGCCGTTGTTGTTGCATGGCGTACTGGCGGACAAAGGCATTCAGGTCCGCTTGCCCGCAATCAAACGCCTTGCGATGGTGCGCCTTGGTCAAGGGCTCGATGACAACGCCGGAAAGGTTCGCGTCAGCCATCAGTCAGACAGCGCCAGCAAGTCTTTCAAGGCTTGGTTGGCCGGTTGGAGCTGGCTCAGCGCCGCCAGAATCCGGTCACGGTCGGCATTGCCCACCACCACCGTTTGGTGCTGTTCCAGAATGGACATGGCGCGTTCATAGGCTTGCTGAACCATGAAATTGCTGACACTGACCCCCATCAGCCCCGCCGCCTGTTCAATGACGTGCTTGGCTTCCGGCGTGGTGCGTAGATTGATGCGCTCGCTGGCGCTGACGGCTTGCATGATGATGGCCCCGCTTGGTGTCTTGATGACGTACAAACAGTATAAAGCATAACCATCAACAAAGGGGAATGGTTGGCAAGACTTAAACCACCACCCACAACCGCTCTTGCGCCTCAGATGCCACAAACCGGATTCCGCCTTGTTCCAGAATCCACGCCTCCAGCTTGCCATGCCACATCCGCAGCAGGTCCACCGGGCGTCGCCGAGGGTCATGCGGAAAGTCTTACCGTTCAGTCGGCTTTCAAAAATGTAGGACTTGGCCCCGGCGGCAGTCACCCGGACGCACAAGCCCTTGGTGTCGGCATCCCAGAAAAGCGACTGACTCTTGCCAGCGTCACAGGTGAACGCCTCGACACGCGGTTAGGTGAATTTGACTTCGCAGGAATCATAATCCTTTGGTCCAGGGTTCAAGTCCCTGCGGGCCCACCATCCCCTTCAAACAACACCCTCCACGCTCCGAGCTTCCTCTCCAGCGACATCCCCGCATGCGCCGGACTGGTCGACGGTAATCGGATAAAGTCCATGCCCGCCGGAATCAGCTGCCGCTGAAGAACCTGCCGCCGGAAGCACTGCTCCGCCTTCGCCCCGTTGAAAAACACCCGCTTGATGGCCGGATGTTCCCGGAAAAATGACTCAAAATCGTTGGGCACGCAGGAACGGTCATCAATAGACGTGTCCAGGCTGCCTGGCCGCACGCAGGATTGAAGTACATCCCACAAGGCCACCCCGGCGGCCTGCAGCCGTGTCAGGCGCTGTATATAAGGCAATTCCCGCCGTGCACCGGTCAGTTCCCCCAGAATGGGCCAGAAACCATTGCGCGGATGGGCATAATACTCCCCCGCCTGCAACGACGCCGCTCCCGGCATGCTACCCAGTATCAGGATCGTGGCATTTGGCGCCGCCACTGGCGGAAATGATTGCAGGCGTTCAGCTTCGCGGGCCCCTATACTCAAGGAATACTTCATTCCACCGTCCAGTATCTTCCGCTGAGGGTTTTCAGAATGCGCAGGCGCCCACGCCTGTCGGGACCAACCTCCTCGCTGACGGCGGATTTTTCCTCATGCCTGAGGTTGAGGCTGTAGTTGCGACTGCTGATGGTTACGTCATAACTGAGACGGTAGCGGCCCTGGGCAGCGGGCTGCACCTGAAGATTGTCGAGCCGGTAACGCACCTCGTCGAAGGCCGCAAAGGTGCGCCGCAGGTTAGCGCTCAAATCCGACAGGGTCGTGCCGTCACCGGCTTCCCAGTCATCGGCCAGCAGCGCCATCACAGCGGATTCGTCCCGGTTCTCATAGGCAGTCCGGAACTGGGTGTAGAGTTCGCGAATACGTTGCGGCATCTGCTGCTCCTGCTGCAGACGCTCCAGGGCGGCTTGTTGCGCCAGGGCTTGCTTCGCCTGGTCGGCGGCCAGGCGCGCGGCCTCCAGACGGGCCTGTTCGGCATCCTGGACCTTGCGGCGCTGCCGATCCCGGTGCTGCGCCAGGCGCTGTCGCACTGTCTCGCCGATGCGCAGGTACTGCTCGCCCAAGGGGTGCTTGAAGTAAGCCGGCATGTTTTCATCATAGCGGCGGACCTGCCAGTCCGGGTTATTGCCCGATGGCGCGATCAGGGTGGCGGGCAACAGCGCGGCAATTTCAGCCAGCGGCTGATCGAGCGAGGCGCTTTCCGGATCCAGCGCGTTGGCCCGTTGCTCCGCTGCCGCCAGTTTCGAGGCATAGACCGGCCACGGCTCGTTGACGGGCAGGATGAAGTTGGCCTCGGGTGCGGCGGGGTGGTCCGGGAAAGACAGCAGCCGCGTCAGGCGTTCGGCCTGATGCGGTTGTGCCTTGAGGATAAAGGCATAGCCGGGATATCGCTCCCAGTCTGCGCGAATAGCCGCCGCCAACTGGCGCTGTTCCTCCGCCGTGCGGTAATGGGAAAAGGGCTGTTCCGCCAGAATCATGTTATCGACGGTCACCGGGAATTTCAGGACATAATCCTGGCCCGCCAGGCGCATGTTGCCGTCCCAGCCGGGCTTGCCCTGATTCAATCGCGCCTGCCAGCTGTCGGGCACATAAAGCTCGACCTGTCCGGGCGCGCGCAAAATCCCGGCCGCCACTTGAGCCTGCAGGAAGGCTTCGACGTCATGAGCGCCACGCTCCAGCCAGTCAGCATCCTTCAGCCGGTTTTCACGATCCGTCAGCGCCGCCTGTACCAGCCGCGGCATCAGGTCCGGCAAGGCCGCCACGCCTTTTGCCAGCTCGGCGGCCTTGGCGGCCAGCGGCTCCAGCAGGGGTCCGGGTTCAAATTCCGGATCAACCAGCTTGCGGATCTGAGCGGTCTCGACCGGACCGGGTTTGCGGATCGTGGCGGGGACCTGTGACGCGGCATTGGCATCCTCGCGGATTCGCGTCGCCCGGTCGATCAGTATGCCCGTGCGGACGATGCCGTCGCGAATCCCCTGCGCCTGCTTGATCAGCTCACCGGGCAAGGCGATCAGGGGGATATCCGCAGCTGCCGGAACGGCATGCGTATGCGCCCGCTCACGGACCGCATCATACGTTTCCACGACATCGTGCCAAACCCATCGGCGCTCAAAGGGCTTGAGCGCCTCCTTCGCGGCAGCGATTTCCTGAAGATAGTCCAGATACTGCTGACGGCGTTCCTCCTGTACTTGCTGGTACCGCGGCAGCCACTCCCGTATCTCATCCTGAAGCGCTTGCAGGCGCAGTCGGCCCAGCCGGATCAGTTCATCACGCACCTGCACCGCACGCGCGCCCGCAACCGTCCAGGCTTCCTGATGAAAATGATGCTGTACCCGCAGCCGCCCCACCGGCTCCCGCACGCTTGCGCAATGGGCGGCATAATTATCCATCAATACCCGATAGGGCGTTATGTCAAAGCCGTCGGCCGGCATGCCCCGTTCCGTGCAGGCCAGGATGGAGCCGGGGGACCATTGCCTGGGTTTCCCCAGGCTTTGGCAGATTGCCGCCACTTTCTCCCGCAGATGATCGATTTCCTTGAGGTCGTGTTCACACTCCTGTTCGGTGCGGACGGTCTCCGCCGCGATGCTTGCCTCCTCGGCGGCAAGCTCGGCCGGAGCCGGATGCCCCGACAGGGCCGCCGCAAATGCCTGGCGGTAATCCGCCAACAACACGGCGTAATCCCGCTCCCAGGCCTGAAGCGCCGCCTCAACAGCGTCCCAGTCACCTTTGTCCATCGCGGCCAACGCACGCTGGCGCAGACCTGACAACCCACCTGCCCCAAGCTCATCGATGGGGAACGGCTTCAGGACCGACCGGAAATGACCAAAATACGGAGTGATCCTTTCATTAAACGCCGCATTCTGGCGGTCAAAGATCACCCCCTGACCCGCGGCCGGGCGCGGCAACGCCGCCATCGTCTCATCAAACAACTGCGTTTCACGCCGACTGACATCCAGAATCAACGCCTCCCGCAGTTGCTGCAAGTCTGCGAGATCCGCACCGGCGGCGTCATCCCGCCAAGCGGCCAGACGGGTAAGCATCACCTCGGGCGGCAACTTGCCGGAGGCCATCTGCCGCCGCTCATCTGCCAGCGCTGCGGACAGCGCCTTATTGAGCAATACGCCATCCTTGCGGATTTGCTGCAACACGCCCAGCCGGAGCTTGTTCAACGGATAAGGACGAATCTCCGACGCATACAGCGCGGCCAAGGCGCCGCGCAAGGCGCGCAAGTGCGCCGTGGATTCGTCGGTCACGGGCGTCACCGCTACCGAGCGCTTGATGTCGGCTGACAGGCGGGCGGATTCGGCCAGCAAGCTGCCCTCATGGGCATCAGCCTGCTCTTGCAGGCGACGCTGGGCACGCAATTGCCGATCCGCCTCCACGAGGTGCTTCTGCATGCGCGCCACCACGAAATCCAGTTCGCGCGCCTTGGCAACACTATTGAGCGTTTTCAACAGATCGTTGATCCATACCCGGATCTGGTTGCCTTCCGACTTCCACTCCAAGGCAACGCGCGCTTCGCGCTGGGCCGCCGTCTCACCGGCTGCCGCCCGCGCGGCATCCAGCACGCCGGGTTCGGAAATCGGCCATTTCAGCCCCTTCCCTTCCAGATACGCCTTGAACTCCTCGCGCCACTCCCTGTCCTCGCGAAGATGGCTGAAAACCAGATCCACCGACTGCGCCGAGGAGGGAATCGGGTCGCCCTCACCCAGCTTGCGGCCGCTCGAAGCCCCCTTGAAGAGGTTGTGGTCGGACTCAATGCGATAAAAGAGCACTTGCAGGCGGGTATCGCGCACGGCCTCCTGCACCGCCTGCCGCGACTTCCAGGCCTGGTCGGCCGCCCAGATCCCGGCCTGCACCACCAGCACGCCGCTGGCGCCGCCAAAGAGGGTCGCCAGGTATTTCT
>CAZPZK010000026.1:10596-15593 GCA_964591095.1 uncultured Moraxellaceae bacterium
GGCCAGCGTCGCTCGGTCGTCGGCCACCGCCACCCGTTGCGCGATGAGCGGCGCAGCACTGCCCGCCCGCAGGCTCAGCAGGGCCGGGCGGTCCAGCTGGCGCACACCCAGCAAGCCGCTGGCGCCGCCAAACAAGGTCGCCAGATACTTTTTACCGCCCTCGGAAGCCGCATAGCGGGTGATGCCGGTCTTGGCGGCGTCAAAAGCCGCCTGATCGTACTTGCCGGCTTCGATGTTTCGGTAGATGCCTACCCCTTCACCCACAATTCCCGCATGCGAGGAACCCTGCCCGGCGAGATAGGCGTCCAGAAGGGCCGCGCTGCCTTCCATGTATTTGTCATCGACCAGGGCTCCGCGCATCTCGACCAGCTTGCCGATCGCGGCGGCAAAGTTCTTGCACTCCTCATCATTGATCCGGAAGAAGGTCTCCCCCCCTTCCATCTGGAATTGGCGGTCCACCACTTCCTCGCGCAGCTTTTCAACTGCCCCGTCGACCACCATGGACTGTGCCGTCGCCAGCAGGGAACTGTTCTCCTCCGGCGGCTTGGGGCCATAGGCCAGATCCCCCAACGGCGCACAAGGAATGGCGTTCAGCGCCGTCCTGCCCGCGCCGCCGTCCTCCGCCCGCAGCGGACCGCCGCCGACCAGCAACAGCACGGTCAGGGCCAAACGCAACGGCGGCGTCCGGCGTCCAGGATAACGCATTAGAATTTCCGGCTGCCGTCCGGCTGGTACTTGAAGCGATACGTGGAACGGGTAATGCCGCCGCCCAGATCCGAGAAGCTGATCACTTCCAGCAAGGCAAACTTGCCGTTCGGCAACTGCAGGGCAATCGTATTGCCGATATTCGGCTCAGCCTGGAACATCGGACCACCCGCGCTGGAATAGCCGGAAGCCGGGGCCTCGCGCACGGAGTCCATGTTCACACCCGTCAGAATCTGCCAGCCCACGGTCTGGTTGAAACCGGGGAAAAACAGGTTGGTTTCCAGATTAATGTCGCCAACGCCGCCGGTGGTCACCGCCTGGTTGGCAAAATCAAATCCGGGATAGGACGGGCATGGCCAGGAACTGCAGTCGGCGTTCAGCGTGAAGTTGCCGTTCTCGGTATTCGCCCCGGTTTGCCCCACACCCACGTTGCCCTGCGCATCAACCCCGATCTGCGTCGCTTCGTCCGCTCCGCCCGCCACACTGCCGGTGGCCACATTTTCCGCATCCGACAGGCCGAAGATCAGCGGATGCTTCATGCTGAATACCCGCCCGCCCTGCTCGCCCGGCTTGATCACGAACTCGGTGTTGCCGCTGTCGGTCAGGGTCTGGCCGCTGCGCGACGAGGTCACGGAACGGTTGAAGGCGATGGCGACAAACAGCCGGCCCGCCGGATCCATCACCACATTGTTCAACGTGTAACGCAGATCGATACGGTCAAACGCGGTAAAGTCCTTGCGGATGGCGCGGTCCAGACTGGTGGCGTCCCCGGCGAAATCGGGACTGACCCATTGCATGAATCCGGCGGCGTTTTCATCCCGGTAGGCCGCAATCAGCGCATCAAGCACCTGCCGGGCCTGTTCGGAAATCCGTTGCGGCGACACCGTCAGTTCCTTGCGGGTGCGCTCCACATCGTTGGTCTTGCCGGTGGTGTCCATGACCTCCACCGCCACGCTGTAGGTCCGGTCGGCTTCCGGGCGGAAACGGAATTCGAATTCCCCGGTCGGCTTGAAAGTCGCTTTTTGCCAGGTGGCCTTGCCATCCAGCGACACCCGCACATTGCCTACCTGATTGCGGCCGGATCGCGCCTTGCCGCGCAGCACCACCTCGCCGTTTGGCAGGGTTTCACGGTACAGCGTCGCCTTGCCGCCCAGCTCCTCGTAACTGACCTGGTTGAGGTAGAGATACCCGAAGTCCACATCATCCTTCGACTGCCCGAAGATCCACCACTTGGCCTCGGCCGCCGGGCTGCACAGCATCACGACGCCCAGCGCCAGCGCCGGCAGGCGCCACTTCCCGATCCGGTTCACGATCATCTTCGTTTCTCCTCAATACTGGACGTTAAGCCCGAGTGACAGGCTGTTTTCACGGAAATTCTGTGCGCTGACCGCATTGGGGTCATAGCGGAAATCATTGACCAGCGCGCGGGCGAACAGCGTGCCCTGCCAATCCCGCAAGCTGTCCGGACGCCAATGGACGCTGAGGTTGGCATAGGTCTTCTGCGAGTCGGTGCCGGCGCTCTTGTCCAGGCGGTTCTCGCCCAGCTTGACGTTGGAGGTCAGCTTCCACGCCGGCACATCACAACCCAGCCCGGCCGAATATTCGACGATGCGGTCGGTGGCGCGCGGTGCGGCCAGTTCGTCACGATTATTCCACGCCCCCAGGTAGAGCACGGGTTTCAACACCACGCCACCGACGGTATGGCGGCTGCTAAGACTGGTATTGGCGGTGACTTCACGAGCGTCACGGGCGTTGGTGGTCTTGTAGAAAGTGGCGCCCAGATTGGTTTCGCTGTCCAGGTCACCAAAGCGGTCGCGGTAGTTGGCATTGAGGAACTGGTCGCGCGTGGTCGCGGTGCTGTTCTCGGAACGGTCCAGCTTGTAGGACAGCGTGCCGGAAGCATATTGACGCCCGCCCAGCCGCCGCACCGTCACCTCCACCTCCGGGCGGGTGTAGTCGGTGCGTTGCGCCTTCTGTCCGTCCAGGTTGTCATGGAACCACAGCGCCCCGAAATTCCAGGTGACATCGCGGGTGTGCTTGTAGCGCCATTTCGCCTTGAATTTTTCCCGGTCGGCCGTGGCCGAACCGGCGAGGGTCACATAATCGGGAGCCACCCGCTCGTACTCCAGGCTGACGCGGCTGGGATCGGCATCCCCCACCGCCTCCAACCGGAAGGCGTTGCCATCGGTCTTGACCACAACCCCGGCCGCCAGCTCTTCCTCATAACCGGAAAACGAGGTTTCCGCACGCACCGTCAGTCCGGGCATGGGCCGGTATTCGGCATCCACCGTCGCGGTATGCCCCTTCAACCGCGAAGCTCCCGGCGGCACATTGCCGTCCGAGGTCTGCACCGCGCTGATACCCAACGCCACCTCATCCCCGAAGGCCTGCTTCGCCCGCGCGCCCGTCACCCGGCGTTCCAGCGTCGGGAGATCCCAGAGATTGTCCCACCGCGACACGGACAAGCCATGCAGCACCGTCAACTCCGGACCGCCGGGATTGGCGCTGTCGGCATAGCGCCAGGAACCGCCCTTCACCGCCGTGTTCAAGGCGTACTGGGAAAAGGACTCGAAGGTATCGCCCAGCGTCAGCGCATGCACATTGTTGCTGAGCTTGCCTTGCAGGTTGGTCAGCGTCAGGCCGTTGATATCATTTCGGTTATCATCGGTAGCCTTGGCGCCCAGATTGAAACGGTAGTCATACCCGCCCATCTGGCCGTTACCGGTAATACCCAGCACATTCAGGTAACGCGCCCCTTCCGTCAGCGACGACTGGCGGTCACCCGGCCCGCTGACATCACTGGCGGTGACGGCGAATTCGTTGGAAACATGAATCTCCTGCTGCGCCTGCGCGCCCCCGGCCGCGGCCAGCATTGCCAAGGCCAGCCGGCAGGGACGAAAACCGGGCAACCCGGTTATACGGATCGTCATACTATTCCCCTCTCAATAATAACCACTCTTTTTATAAGTGTACTCCCCGAACGACGGGGATACCACGACAGGCTATTCCACCATCCAGAACCGGCCGCCCGGTGTACTGAGAATGCGGACGCGGCCCCGGCTGTCGCGTCCCACCTCTTCCCGCACCGCGGACTTCTCAACATGGCGGATATCCGCGCTGAACATGCGGCTGATGATGCTGAGGTCATACGTAGCCATCATGCGCCCCCCCATGCCGGGCTGAATCTGGAGATTACTGATTTCATACCGGATCTCGTCAAATGCCGTAAAGGTGCGGCGCAGGTTGGCGCTCAGGTCGGACAACGAGGTGCCATCACCCGCTTGCCAGGCATCGGCCAGAAAACTCATCACCCGGGACTCGTCACGCGCTTCATAGGCTTGCCGGAACTGCTCGTACATGGCCCGGACTTCCTGCGGAAAGGCATCCTGCAAGCGCTTTTCCTCGGCCAGCCGGGCTTGCTCGGCAGCGATGCGCGCCTGCTCGGCGGCCTCGAAGCGTTGCCGAGCCTCTTCGGAGGCGCGGCGGTCACGCTCCTGACGCTCCAGCCACTGCTTCTGTGCCGGGCGATACCCCAGCACCAGATCATCCAGTTGGACGGCGACGCTGTTATTGGGAGGCACCAGCAGGGTCTTGAGGCTGTCAACTTTCATCTCCAGATAGCGACTCAGCCAACTGTACGCTCCCTGGAACCGGGCATGATCCTCCGCCACCAGCCCGCGCGCGGGAGGCGTCATTTTCCCCCAGGTTTCAAAAAGCGGCTGCGCCTCGCGAAGCAGCTCTTCCTGAACACCCTGCAGCGGCAGGCGCTCAGCCGCGGCAAGACCGTCATATTTTTCACATAGCGCCCGCAGGCCGGTCCAGTCCGCCTCAATCGGCTTGACTACCGCTTCGCTGACCGGCGCAAACCAGCCGCTGCCGTTCCCCCGCGCCTGCACATAGGGCTTCATCTCCTCGCGGACACGGTTGAGCAACAGTGTCTGGGCCGCATAGAGCTTCTGCCACGGAAACATGCCGTCCAGCGGTTGCCAGCGCGCCCAAGGCAAGGCCGCAAACGCCTCCGGCCTGATATAGCGACCCGCGTCGGTGCCAAGCGCCGCCCATGCCGGTTCGGCAAATTCACGTCGCAGCACGACCTCGGGCGAGCCGGGTCGGGAGGCATACAGTCCCGCCCCGGACACCTTCAGGCTGATCCGCCCCAACCGTGCCTCCGCCGGGGCCAGCCGGTACCGGTACAATTCCGCCTGGTCGACATGGAATTTCAGTTCTTCCGCCTTGGCCGCGAAACGTTCGGCCACTCCGTTCCAGTCCGCCTTGGCGGCCTCCGCCAGATA
>CAZPZK010000027.1:0-15533 GCA_964591095.1 uncultured Moraxellaceae bacterium
CGACAGCATGGCGCGGACCATTTCCTTTTCTTCGGAGGGGAAGACGTCCACCACGCGGTCAATGGTCTTGGCGGCGGAGGTGGTGTGCAGCGTGCCGAAGACGAGGTGACCCGTTTCCGCGGCGGTCAGCGCCAGGCGGATGGTTTCCAGGTCGCGCATTTCACCCACCAGGATGATGTCGGGGTCTTCCCGCAGGGCGGAACGCAGCGCTTCGTTGAAGCCGTGGGTATCGCGGTGGACTTCGCGCTGGTTGATCAGGCACTTTTTGGATTGATGAACGAATTCGATGGGGTCCTCGATGGTGAGGATATGGTCGAAACGGTTGGCGTTGATGTAGTCGATCATCGCCGCCAGCGTGGTCGACTTGCCGGAGCCGGTGGGGCCGGTCACCAGCACCACGCCGCGCGGGTAGTCGCTGATTTCCTGGAAGATCTTGCCCATGCCCAGGTCTTCCATGCTCAGCACTTTCGACGGAATGGTCCGCAGCACCGCGCCGGCGCCCCGGTTGTGGTTGAAGGCATTGACGCGGAAGCGCGAAACGCCGGGGACTTCGAAGGAAAAGTCGGTTTCGAGGAATTCTTCATAATCGCGACGCTGCTTGTCATTCATGATGTCATAGACAAGGCGGTGGACTTCCTTGTGTTCCAGCGGCGGCAGGTTGATGCGGCGGACTTCGCCGTCCACGCGGATCATTGGCGGCAGGCCGGCGGAAAGGTGCAGGTCGGAGGCGCCGTTTTTGGCGGAGAAGGCCAACAGTTCCGTAATGTCCATCAGTGGCTCCAGAAATATCGCGGGCAGGGGAGTGGGGCCCGTCGGGTTTTTTTATAGAATAGGCTAACTTAATGCTTTCAAGGGTGCGCATCAAGCATGACAGACATTCCTTTACATCTTGCGGCGGTCCATGCGCGCATTGGCGCCGCGTGCAAGGCGGCCGGTCGTGATCCGGCGACGGTTCGTCTGCTGGCGGTCAGCAAGACGCGCCCCGCCGGGGACGTGGCTGCCGCCCACGCCGCCGGGCAAACGGCCTTCGGCGAGAATTATGTGCAGGAAGCCGTCAACAAAATACAAACGTTGTCGCATTTACCGTTGGAGTGGCACTTGATCGGCCCCTTGCAAAGTAACAAGACTGCGGATGTGGCTGCCTTTTTCGACTGGGTGCATAGCGTTGACCGCCTGAAGATCGCGCAACGGCTGTCGGCGCAACGCCCGGCCGACCGGCCGCCGTTGAATCTCTGTCTTCAGGTCAATATCGATGATGAGGACAGCAAGTCGGGGTGCCGGCCAGAGGACACCGAGGCGCTGGCGCGGGCGGTTCTGGCCTTGCCGGGCGTGCGCCTGCGCGGGCTGATGGCCATCCCCAGGCCCGGCAACCCGGCGGCGCTGACGCAGCTGGCGGCATTGCACGAGCGCTTGCTGGCGAACATTCCCGCCCTGAGCGCGGCAGGCTTTGATACACTCTCCATGGGTATGTCTGACGACCTGGAGGCCGCCATTGCAGCAGGCAGCACCATGGTTCGGGTCGGAACGGCCATCTTTGGCGAACGGGTCAAGCACGTGCAGGAACCAGGCTTAACATGAGTATCACCATCGGATTTATCGGCGCGGGCAACATGGCCGGCGCGCTGTCGGGCGGATTGCTGGCAAAGGGGCGCGCGGCGACGGCGCTGGCCATGTCGGATCCCAGCGAACAGCAATTACAGGCCTTCCGCGAGCGCGGTATCTGGACAACCGGCGACAACCGGGCGCTGGTGGAGCGCAGTGATGTCCTGGTGCTGGCGGTCAAGCCGCAAGTGATGAAGGACGTGCTGCAGCCGCTGGCGGACCTTGTCCAGGCGCGCCGGCCGCTGGTGATTTCGATCGCGGCCGGAATCCCGGCCGCCGCCATTGAGCGCTGGCTGGGCGGCGGCGTGGCGGTGGTGCGGGCCATGCCCTACACCCCGGCGCTGGTGCAGTCCGGCGCCACCGGCCTGTTCGCCAACGAACGCGTCGGGCTGGAGCAGCAGCGCCTGGCCGAGGAATTGCTGGGCGCGGTGGGCGTGACTGTCTGGGTGGATGACGAGACGCTGATTGACAGTGTCACCGCCGTCTCCGGTTCCGGCCCCGCCTATTTCTTTTATGTCATGGAGGCCATGATCGCCGCCGGCGTCGAACTGGGTCTGGACGAGCGCACCGCGCGGGCGCTGACCTTGCAAACGGCGCTGGGCGCGGCGCAGATGGCGATCACCGCCGATGTCGGCCCCGCCGAGTTGCGCCGGCGCGTGACCTCGCCGGGCGGCACCACCGAGCGCGCCATTGCCGCGTTTGACGAGGGCTGCCTGCGCGAGGTGTTCGCGTCCGCGCTGCAGGCCTGCGCCGCCCGCGGCCGCGAGCTGGCCGGGCAGTTGGGAGGCGGGGACTGATATGAATGCTTCCAGCCAGATCCTGAACCTGCTGATCAGCACGGTAGTCCATATCGCCATGATGCTGTTGTGGTTGCGCTACCTGCTGCAACTGGTGCAGGCGGATTTCTACAATCCGGTGTCGCAAGCGGTGGTCCGTTTCACCGAGCCGGTGCTCAAGCCCTTGCGCTCGGCCCTGCCGCGCTCGCGATTCCACGACTGGTCGGCCTTGCTGGTGCTGGTCTTACTGCAGTTGCTCGCGACGACGCTGCTCAGCCTGATTACGACCGGCGCCACGCTGCCGCCGCAACTGCTGTTGTTCAGCTCCCTGTTCCAGTTGCTGTACATGGCCACGGAGTTCTTTTTCTGGCTGATCGTGATCAGCATCGTGCTGAGCTGGATCAGTCCCGGCCACCATCCGGTGACGGTGCTCATGCACCAGTTGGCCGAGCCGGTGCTGGCGCCATTCCGTCGCCTGTTGCCGTCGATGGGGGGGCTGGACCTGTCACCGATTCTCGCCTTCCTGGCGATCCAGGTGGTGCAGATCCTGCTGCGCTCGGCCGCCGGCTCGATCTCGGGCATGCTGTGATGGCCGGGCCGGCCGTCCGGAGTGGGGCGGACTGGATCCTGCAGCTGCATGTCCAGCCGGGCGCCAGCCGCTCGGAGCTGGCCGGGCTGCACGGCGGGGCGCTGAAGGTCAGGTTGAAGGCGCCGCCGGTGGACGGTCGTGCGAATGAGGAACTTTGCCGTTTTATTGCCTCCCTTTTTGAGGTAAAACGGCAGGATATATGCTTGCTGAGTGGGGAGACCAGCCGTCAGAAACGGGTTCGCATCATGTGCCCGGCCGGTCTTCCCGACGCGATAAGAACAATTGTGCAGGGGACAGAAACGTGAGCCAGGCAGTTCAGGTCGGAGACAGATTGCTGACGGGCATCCAGGCGTTCAGCGCGTGGAAGCTTTCAATCGCCACCGAAATCAAGCGTTACCGCATGTGGCTGCACCAGCAGGGGCTGAGCACGGTCGACCTGGATGACAAGCTGGCCCGCTGCCTGCGCGCCTTTACCACCGACCGCATCCTGCTGGCGTTTGTCGGGGAGTTCTCGCGCGGCAAGACCGAGCTGATCAACGCCTTGTTGGGGCGGCACTTCAAGTCGCGGCTGTTTCCCACCCGCATCGGCCGAACCACGATGTGTCCGACCGAAGTTTTTTACGATCCCCAGTCCAGCACGCCTTACATCAAACTGCTGCCCATCCAGACCCGCAACAGCGGCACGCCGCTGGCGTCCTACCGCCGCCAGCTGGAGCACTGGGCGCATCTGGATATCGATCTCAACAGTCCGCAATCGATGCAGCGCGCCTTCGAGGAAGTGGCCAAGACGCGTGAAGTGCCGACCCAGGTCGCGGAAAGCTTGGGCTTTGAAGTGGAGTTCCTGGAGTCTTCTTCCAAGAAGGAGGGCTATGTCCATATTCCGTCCTGGCGCCACGCCCTGATCAACCTGGACCATCCCCTGTTGCGCCTGGGCCTGTCCATCATCGATACGCCCGGCCTCAACGCCCTGGGTCTGGAGCCCGAGCTGACCCTGAGTTTCCTGCCGGACGCCCATGCGTTGCTCTTTGTGCTGTCGGCGGAATGCGGTGTCACCGCCAGCGACTTCGCCATTTGGAACAATCACGTCCGCGATCTGGCCTCGCGCAGCAATACCGCCCTCTACGCCATTATCAACAAGATCGACCTGCTCGAAGAAGAAGATGTGGACTATATGCCGGTCAATGCCGAGGAAAGCCTGCGCCGCATGTGCCGCCTTTCCGCCCGGCAGTTGCACCTTCCCGACCAGAATGTGATGCCGCTCAGCGCCAAGCAGGCAATGCGCGCCCATATCCATGGTGACGCGGCGCGCCTGGGGACCAGCCGCATCCATGACCTTGAGCTGGCACTGGCCAGTTCGGTGATCACCGCCCGCGAGCAGTCCTTGCGCAACACCACGCTCAAGGATGTGATCGAGATGGTGGAAACCAGCCTGCAATCGCTGATCACCCAGCGCGACTCGCTGAAGGAAGAGCACAGCATCTTCAACCGCAACGAAAAGGATGTCGAAGTCGAGCTGGTCGGCCTGACCCGGCTGGTGCGCCGCGACCAGGAAAAACACAGCCAGCGCCTGGTGATCCTGCAAGAAGGCAAGGGGTCCCTGGAGCAGCACCTGGCCCGCATCAGCGAGGTGGTCGGCGACGACAAGCTCGATTGGCATTTCAACCGGGCGCGGGAAGCCACCAAGAACACCCTCAATTTCGGCGTGGCCACGGCGGTCGGGATTTTCTTCCAGGGCCTGAAGCTGGACATGCGCCGCCTGCGCGACGAACTGGATGCCGCCAAGCAGACGGTGGATCGCATCTACCAGCGCTATTATCAGGAAGTCGGCGCCACCCAAATCCAGTACGCGGATGTCAACATTGATCCCTTCATTGACGAATTCAACGAACTGGAAAAGCAGGCCGCGCCCTACAAGAACCGCTTTGGCAACCTGCTGGCCAGCCAGGAAAAGGTCTTTGATCATTTCTTTGAAACCCTGGCCCGCGAAGCCAAGAACCTCTATGAAAAGGCCCGCGAGGAGGCCCTGCGCTGGTGCAAGCAGTCGCTGGCGCCGCTGATGCAGCAAACCCTGGAGGCGAAGAAGCGCATCGACGAGCAGTTGCAGCGCCTGGAACACTTGCAGATGATCGATGCGACCCGCGACCAGCGTCTGGTCAGCATCCAGCACCAGCTGGAACTGCTGGACGACCAGGAAAAATTCCTGATCGAGATTTCCTTCCGCCTGCAGCCGGTGGAGCTGGTGTAGCCTCCCGCCGCGCTGTCCGGCGGCGGCGCGGCCTCTTCGCCCCCTTGAGCCTGTGTCCGGAATCCCTGACAATGCGGGCCGTCCAATCAGACTGCCGGTAGCAGACCATGAGACTATCTTTTGCCGAACTGGGGGCCGCCATCCTGCTGCCCCTGACCCTGCTGGCCGTTTTCCCGGCGCCGGAAGGCGCCTCCGCCCTCGGTATGGCGCTGGCGTGGCTGGCGTGCATGCTGCTGGCGGGCTTGCCGGCCAGCTTTCTTGAATCCGCCCTGGTGCGCCGCGCCCGGCAAATGCCCCTGCAGGGCATGGCCCAGCTGACGCGGGATGCGGATGCCCGCACCACCTGGCGCGGCCTCATTCCCTTCGGCATGGTGATCCTGGCGGCGCTGGCGGCGCTATCCTCCGGCGCGGCCGCCGACTTCGTGCCGGTGGAACCGGAGTGGATGGGACAGGCCGCGCCGTGGCTGTTGCTGGCGGTGGCGGCCGGCATGACCTGGGTCGGCGTGGAGAAATTGCTGGGGCTGGGCGGCGTGCTGGCGTTGGGCGCCATCAGCGCCGCACTCTATCTGGCGGAGCCGGAGCTGGCCTGGTCCGCGCCCGGGGTGGATGCCTGGCGCCTGGCGGCTCTGGCCGCCCTGCTGGCGACCGGCTCCGGGCTGGGCATCCAGGCCTGGCTCGCGCATCGCCGGTTGGCCGATGGCGGCGCGGCGGCGGCGGTCGTTCCGTTCTGGGGCGTGCAGGCGCTGTCGGGGGTGCTGGTCATCCTGGCCGGGGATTTGCGCCACCAGCCGGCCGCTTGCGCCTATCTGGCTCCGGCGTTGTTCGCCGTGGCCTTGATGCTGCAGGTGCTGGTGCAACAGTTGGTGGCGCGCGGCCGAGGCAAGCCGGTGGCGGTCGCGGCGGTCGCGGCCGGAGTCGGCGTCCTGACGCTGGCGGCGCTGCAGCCGACCTTCACCCTGGTCGTGAAACTGCTGGCGTTGCTGCCGCTGCTGGTGCTGTCGGTGTTTGTCGGTTGGGTGATGAAGATCAGCCATGTCCGCAAGGCGTTGAACCTGCCGTCCGAGGGGCTCTACAACCTGTGGCGCGTGGCGGTGCGGCTGGTGCTGCCGTTGCTGTGCCTGTGGGTGATGGCCGGGGTCTTGCTGTGACGGCGGACCGGTTGATCCCGGTCGAAGTAGCGTATGCCCTGCCGGAGCAGCAGTGGGTGGTGGCGCTGAACGTACCGGAGGGCACCACCCTTTACGAGGCCGCCGTGCTGTCGCGCCTGGTGGAAAAGGCGCCGGGGCTGGATCTGGACGCCGCTGACATGGGAGTTTTCGGCAAGGTGGAAAAACAGCCGAAGGCGCGTGTCCTGAAGGCGGGCGAGCGGGTGGAAATCTTCCGGCCGCTGCTGACGGACCCCAAGGAGGCCCGCAAGGCGCGGGCGGCCAAGGCCCGCGAAGCGCGGCAGGGCGAAGACCAAGCCTAGAGCGGGGCGGCGTTCAGCGCCCGGTCGCGGCTGGGGGGCGCCAGGGGGCTTTTTTCCGGCAGTTGCTCCAGTCCTTCGAGCCTTGCGACCTTGCCGTCCTGGAAATACACCACCAGGCGCTGGCCGTTCACCGCGTTCATGCCGGCCTGCCCGGCGTATGTTCCCGGCTTGAAGTTGTAGACATAGTCCCAGCGGTCCGGATTGAAGGTGTCGGTGACCATCGGGCTGCCCAGCAGGTAACGGACCTGGGCGGGCGTCATGCCGGTCTTGACGCGCGCGGCCATTTCGCGGTTGACCGGATTGCCTTGCGGCAGGTCAATGGTATAGACATGCAGGGCATTGCAACCGCCCAGCAGGCCCGCGGTTAGGAACAGGGACATCATCAGCTTTTGCCGCACAATCGACCATCCTCACTTGTTTGCCGCGAAGCATAAGCCGATAATCGTACATCATTCTAGCGATATTCTGTTATGAGGCCGTACATGCCACTGAGTAATCAGGACCTGCGCAAGGCAGGACTGAAAGTCACCCTGCCGCGCATCAAGATCCTGGAGTTGCTGGAGAACTCCCCGGTGCACCACCTCAGCGCCGAAGATGTCTACAAGGCGCTGCTGGAGCAGGGCGAGGACGTGGGGCTGGCCACCGTCTACCGGGTGCTGACCCAGTTCGAGGCGGCGGGCATTGTCGAGCGGCACCACTTTGAAGGCGGCCATTCGGTCTTTGAGATCAGCCAGGGCGAGCATCACGACCATATCGTCTGCGTCACCTGCGGCAAGGTGCTGGAATTCCATGACGAAGTGATCGAGGACCAGCAGCGCAAGGTGGCGGAGTCGATGGGGTTTGTGCTCACCGGGCACGCCCTGCATCTCTACGGCGTCTGTGACCGCCCCGTGGGCGGGTAAACGCATACGCAATCGGGGCGTGTTGTTCCGTGGCCTCCTGCCGCCGCGCGGGGGCCCGGGCGCGGCCCCGCTGTCACTCCCCGAACCGTTCGTTGACCTGATTGAACACCCAGGTCGCCAGCGCCACGATCAGCATCGTCGAGAACGCCCGCCAGACCAGATCGTCGCGCACGATGAAGTCCCAGACCGCCAGGATGCTCAGCACGGTGCAGAACAACAGGCACAGGGAAATGACGGCAAAGGAAATGCTGCGCACCAGCGCCGGATTGATGAAGCCGCGCCGCGAGGGCGGCGACGGTCGGCGGTGTTCGGGATCGAAAGGTTCCACGGTCTGGCTCCGACGGGATCGATAGGCGGATGGTGCGCGGAAAATCCGCGTCTGCCAAGGGTGACGACGTGATTTGTCGTGTGGCTTGTGTCAGCAATTGGGAGTGTTCTGGCGCAATTCTGTCGGCGGGGGCATACTCGCCCCCATCAGACTGATGGACCCGCGGAAGTGTCATGAATACCTCGTCCCCCCTCCGGCCCTTGGCCGACCGCATGCGGCCGCAAAACCTGGACGAGGTCTACGGTCAGGCGCACCTGCTGGGGCCGGGCGCGCCACTGCGCATCCTGCTCGATGCCGGACAATGCCCCTCACTGGTGTTCTGGGGGCCTCCCGGCGTCGGCAAGACCACCCTGGCGCGGCTGGTGGCGCGCTACGTGGACGCGGAATTCATCGCGCTGTCGGCGGTGCTGGCCGGGGTGAAGGAGTTGCGCGAGGCGGTGGCGCGCGCCCAGCAGCAGGCGCAGGGGCTGCTGGCCCGTCGCACCGTGCTGTTTGTCGATGAAATCCACCGCTTCAACAAGTCGCAACAGGATGCCTTGCTGCCTTATGTCGAAGACGGAACGATCACGCTGATCGGCGCCACGACCGAAAATCCCTCCTTTGAACTGAATTCCGCCTTGCTGTCCCGGCTGCGGGTCATGGTGCTCAAGCCCTTGGATACGGGCGACCTGCTGGCCTTGCTGCAACGGGCGCTGACCTTGCCGGAGCGCGGCCTGGGCGCGGCGGCGGACAGCCTGCCGCCTGCCTGGCTGGAGCGGGTGGCGGGCATGGCCGACGGCGACGCCCGCAAGGCGTTGGTGCTGCTGGAAACGGTGTACGAACTGGCGCGCGCCGAAGGCGGCGCCGACGATGCCGTGCTGGAGCGATTTCTCGGCAAGGGGCTGCGCCGCTTTGACAAGGGCGGTGAACAGTTCTACGACCAGATTTCGGCCTTGCACAAGTCAGTGCGCGGCTCCGACCCGGACGCCGCCCTGTACTGGCTGGCGCGCATGCTGGACGGCGGCTGCGATCCCGGTTATGTCGCCCGGCGGTTGCTGCGCATGGCGGTGGAAGACATCGGCGTCGCCGATCCCCGCGCGTTGCAGATGGCGATGGAGGGCTGGCAGGCTTATGACCGCCTGGGCAGCCCGGAAGGGGAGTTGGCCTTGGCGAACGTCGCGGTCTACCTGGCCTGCTGCTCCAAGAGCAATGCTGTCTACACGGCCTGGAAGGGGGTGCGTCGGGTTGTGGAGGAAACCGGCACGCTGGAGGTGCCGATGCATATCCGCAACGCGCCGACCAAGTTGATGAAGGAGCTGGGCTATGGCGCGGGCTATCGCTATGACCACGATGAGCCGGACGCCCACGCCGCCGGGCAGCAGTTTTTGCCGGACCGGCTGAAAGGCCGTGTTTTCTATGAGCCGACCGAGCGCGGTCTGGAAGCGAAGATTGCCGAACGCTTGCGGCAGAACAGAGGACGCTGAGATGCCGTTCGATTTTGACCACGCACCCGACCGGCGCGGCTCCGACAGCTTGAAATGGGGCAAATACAACGGTCGGGATGTGATTCCGATGTGGGTGGCCGACATGGATTTTCCGGCCCCGCCCGCCGTGCTTGCCGCCTTGTGCGCGCGCGCGGACCATGCCGTGTTCGGCTATGGCGCGCCGCCGGAGTTCGCGCCGGTGATTGCGGCGGCCTTGTGGCGTGACTACGGCTGGGCCGTGAACGAGGACTGGATCGTGCCCCTGCCCGGGCTGGTTTGCGGACTGAACGTGGCGGCGCGGTCCATGGGCGAGCCGGGGGATGCCATCGTCACGGCGTTGCCGGTGTATCCGCATTTGTTCACGTCGGCGGTGAACCAAGGGCGGACCGATATCCGCATTCCGCTGGACCCGGCCAGGAACTGGAGCTGGGACCTGGATGCCCTGCGCGCCGCGACCACGCCGCGCACGCGCGGGCTGATGCTCTGTCATCCGCACAACCCGATCGGCCGGGTGTGGACAGCGGAAGAGTTGGCGGGCATCGCGGATCATGCCGAACGCCATGACCTGATCGTGGTCAGCGACGAAATCCACTGCGACCTGATTCTGGAGCCCGGCCTGCGGCATCGGCCCTTTGCGCTGACCTCGCCGCAGGCGGCGCAACGCAGCATCACGCTGATGGCCCCTTCCAAAACGTACAATGTTCCCGGGCTGGGCGCGGCTTTCGCGGTCATTCCGTCGGACAGCCTGCGACGGCGTTTCCAGCGGGCCATGGCCGGGATAGTGCCGCATGTGAACGTGCTGGGTTATGCGGCTACGGTGGCCGCCTATCGTGACTGCGCGGATTGGCGTGCGGCGCTGCGGGACTACCTGCGCGACAACCGCGACGCGGTGATGGCGCTGGACGGGGCCGGGGGATTGAAGGTGCATCGGCCGGAAGCGACCTATCTGGCGTGGATTGACTGCCGGTCGCTGGGGCTCGCCGATCCGGTACGTTTTTTTGAGGACGCCGGGGTGGGCTTGTCCGATGGCCGGGATTTTGGCGCGGAAGGCTTTGTGCGGTTGAATTTCGGGTGTACGCGGGAGGTGCTGGAGGAGGGGTTGCGGCGGATAAAAAGGGCGGTAGCCATAAAGCCGGCGCTGGGTTAGTCCTTATCCGGTGTCAAGGCAGTGCGGAGGACAAAGTACAGTGTGACCGCGCCGAGCGGGTAGGCAATCAACACTTGTCCGAGGATGGCCAGCCAAACGAGCCCCAACAGGGTGGAGTACGGGCCTTTGGGGGGGATGGCTATTCTCAGGTTCGTCTGAAACCGGGCCAGCTCAGGAGTGGGACTCAGGATGCGGGCATGAAAACGGTAATGACCCGGAGTAGCGTAAAAGCGCCCCACACGGCGCTGCACCTCATCGGCGGCCCAGCCTTGAGAGTCAAGAGTTCGCGTAGTGCCCGCCGCGATCGTCTGCTGAGTTACAGGGTCGGTGAGCGACCAGGTCATGGTCACCGGAATCCCTTGGGAGCAAACCTCCGGCGGTGGGCAAAGCCCCATGCTGCCGATCAAGCGCTTCAACTCCCCGAACGGGTGCCCTTGCCGCTTGAAAATCAGCGATATCCCGAATGTCTCCGGGCTATGTATGGTGATGGTTCGGGTCAGGCTGCTTGCAGGCGCAAGGGTAATGGGCGCGTCCAAGGGAGGCTCGGTCAGCCAATCAGATAACGTGGAGAGTGGGGCGGCAATCCAGGCGGCGGCTATCGCTAGTCCGATCAATGCCTTTTGGTTGATGGCGAGTAATTTTGGCTTCACAACGGCTCCATGCACCGAAGAGTTTCACGGGATGAAAGGGGTCACCCCGCCAGCATGCTCTCCGCGTGCCGCAGAGTCTCCGGCGTAATCGTCACCCCGCCCGACATGCGCGCAATCTCGCGGATGCGTTCGTCCCGGCTGAGCGTCACGATCCGGCTGTGCGTGCGGTCCTCGGTGCTGAATTTCTCCACCCGCCAGTGGTGATGCCCTTTGGCCGCCACCTGCGGCTGGTGGGTGATGCAGAGAATCTGCGCCCGTTCACCGAGGCTGCGCAGCAACTCGCCCACCACTTCGGCTGTGCCGCCGCTGATGCCCACGTCCACTTCATCAAACACCAGCACCGGCACGGCGCTGTGCCGGGCCTGGATCACCTGCACCGCCAGCGCAAAGCGCGACAGCTCGCCGCCGGACACCACTTTCGCCAGCGGCTGCGGCGCCTGCCCCTTGTTGGCGCTGAACAGCAATTCCACATCGTCCAGCCCGTGCGCGGCGGGCTTGGCCAGCGCGATGAAGGCGAATTCCACCTGCGTGTCCGGCATGCCCAGGTTGCGCAGGTGTCCGGCAATGCTGGGTGACAGTGACCCGGCCACCCGCTGTCGTTGCTCGCGGAGGGTTTGCGCCTGCGCCTGAAAACGGGCGGCGGTGGTTTCAACGGCGGCTTGCAGGGCGTCCACATCCTGCGCTTCCTGGCAGCGGCTGTGCTCGGCCTGCAGGCGTGACTGCAATTCGGGCAGTTCGGCGGGCGTCGCCTTGTGCTTGCGCGCCAGCCGGTGCGTTTCGGAAAGCCGGCCTTCCAGCCATTGCAGCCGCGCCGGGTCCAGTTCCTGGTCTTCGAGGAAATGACGCAGTTCGCCCGCGCTTTCCTTCACTTCGATCAGCGCCGAGTCGAGGCTGGCGCAGAGATTGGTCAGGGTGTCGTCGCGGTTGCGGTGCGGCTCCAGCGTCTTCATCGCCATTTGCAGCGCGCGCAGCACCGGGCTCTCGCCCTCGCTGAGCAGGTCCAGCGCGGCGCGGCCGTCCTGCATCAGGCTTTCGAAGTTGGCGAGGCGGTCGTATTCCTGTTCCAGCGCCTCGTATTCGCCGGGCTTCAGGCCCAACTTCTGCAATTCGTCGAGATGGGAGTCGAGCAGTTCCAGCCGCGCCGCCTGCGCCGCCTGGTTGGCCTGGCTGTCGGCCAGCGCGCGCGCGGCCTGTTGCCAGTGCTGGTGGGCGAGGGCGACGTCGGCCGCCAGTGCGTGCAGGTCGCCGACGTTGTCGATCAGCTGGCGGTGGCTGGCGCGTTGCAGCAGGCTTTGCGGCGCATGCTGGCCGTGGATGTGGATCAGCATTTCGCCCAAGGTGCGCAGCTCGCCCAGCGTGACCGGCGTGCCGTTGATCCACGCCTTGGAGCGGCCTTCCTTGTGAATGACGCGGCGCAGGCTGCATTCCTCGCCATTGCTGAGGTCGCGTTCCGCCAGCCAGTCGCAGGCGTCCTTCAGCCGGGACACGTCGAAGAGGGCGGTCAGTTCGGCCTTGTCCGCGCCGTGTCGCACCACCGCGCCGTCGGCCTTGTCGCCCAGGCACAGGCCCAGCGCATCCAGCAGGATCGACTTGCCCGCGCCGGTCTCGCCGGTGATGACGGAGAACCCGGTCGGGATTTCCAGTTCCAGATGTTCGACCAGGGTGAAATGGCGGATGGAGAGCGAGCTGAGCATGGCGTTGGCGGGCGGGTTGTTTTTGGTGTGGGCCGATAATAGCGCGTCGCCCGGCGGAGGCAAGCGTCGCCGGGCATTTCGGCGTCAGGGAATGACAAACACCGGCGCAAAGCCGCCGCCCGGCGTGCGGAAGTTGGTGGTTTGCCCCTGATACAGCCGCGCCGCCATCAGCTGGATGCGCGCGCCGTAGGTATAGCAGCGCAGGTCGAATTTCAGGGCCTCCGGCTTGCCGTCGCGCAGGATCATCCGTTCCGAAGGCGGGATGCGCGCCTGCGCCACGTAGCCGCCCGCGATGATTTCCTCCCAGACCCGCTTCGTCAGCTTGTCGCCACGATAGGCCGCCTTGCCGCCGTAGCCCGCCACCGGCTTGAAAAACAGCTCGCGCCGGGCCTGCCACAGGGCATCGGCGTTGCCCGCCGTCACCAGCCGGGTGGCGGGGATGCCGTCGGTGAGTTGCGCGATGTCCGCCGCCGTGATCCCGATGTTCCGCAACCCGTCCGCATCGCCCAGCCGGGCCAGGTTGGCCTTGTGCGCGAACAGCGCGTGATGGCGGGGGTTCGGGCTGAGCACCACGTCGTCGGCCAGCCAGGCGGCGCGCAGGGCGGCGGAGGCGGGTTCCCGCAGGTCGAAGTCGGTGAGACGGTTGTAGACCAGGTCGATCGCTGTTTCGCCCAGCCACAGCCGGCCTCCAGTGTGCCGCAGTTCGGCCGGGTCGGTAATGACCACTCGATAGCCCCGGCTTTCCAGCAGGCAGCGCGCCAGCAGGAATTCGGGGTACAGATACTGGCTTTCCGGGGCGGTGTCGACAATGGCGATGGTGTGCAACGGTGTTTCGCCGCGTTCGCACCGCCATTCTTCCGCGAACATGCCCACCAGCGCATCCTGCAACGCGGCGTGGGAGTCGGGGGAGGGCACCAGCGGGTTCATCACCTCACAGCAGGCCTGTTGCGCCTTGCGCAGGATCAGGTTCAGCCACGCGCCGCCGGCATTGGTGTTGATCTCGATCAGCTTCGGGCCGTTGTCGCTGAGATGGAAGTCGTAGCCCATGAACATGCCCCGCGCCTTCGAGGGGTGCCGGGCGGTCTCCGGCGCGGCGTCCAGCACGGCGTCGGCCCAGGCGGGATGCGCGATGACGGTTTCAATGGCGGTGATCAGGCCCTGCATCCGCGCCTGCTGTGCGGCGCTCACGAAGACAGTGACATCGGCAAACAGGTGCGGGTGGGTGTCCAGCAGTTGCCGGAACAGCGGGCGGAATGCCGGGGCGCAGTCCAGTTCCTGTTGCAACAGATCGCGGTTGACGCTGAGACAGTAGCAGTCGCGGTTCAGGTGGGTGGCGAGGGTGGTCATTCGGGAGTTCCGCGCAGGGGCAGCGTATCCAGTTCGGGATGCAGAGAGGCGAAGGCGAGAATTTTCTCATCCTGCGTGCATAGCGTGTGCCTGTGCACCAAGGCGCTGGCGACGATCAGGCGGTCAGCGGGATCACCGTGCATGTCAAGGGAACCGCTGGTCCCGGCGACGTCGGTGTCCAGAGGAATGACATGTACGCCGGTCTGCCGTACTGCGTCCTGAAGCCAGCGGGCCGTTGGTCGTGGTATCTGGATGCGCTGCCGGTCGGCCAGCATGGCAATTTCCCACAACGTAATGGCGGCAATGTACAAGCGCCGGTCGGCGTCAGCCGTTGCTATTTCATGTTTGGCCGCCACTCCGAACGCTCCCTGCAAACCCATGACATGCCAGAGAAAAGCATGCGTATCCAGTAATAGTCCTTTCATTCTTTCATGGCATCCCATTCTTCATCGATGGGGGCCATGATATCGCCCAGGATGGTGATGGTTCCTGCCATGCAGCCGAAGGTGGAGGCGGGTTTTTCCAGAGGAGCCAGTTTGACAAGCGGCTTACCGCGTTTGGTGATGATGATTTCCTCGTGACTGACGGCAACGTCATCCATCAGTTGCAGGCATTCCGCCTTGAATTTGGCGGCGGAGATGGTGATGGTCATGGGGTGGCTCCAATGTGGTCATGGGATGTGGTCATTATAGGCTGGGGGGCGATCCTGGCAAGCTGGCGGTTGGGTTTTAACCCGTCAGAATCGTCTTGGCCGGCTGCCGCCCCCGTCAGCATTCCGCTACAATGGTTCTCAGCCGGCGCTTGCCGGGCAGAGCCATCCGGGACAGCGCCATGAAGGACAAATACATCAATCCCTTCACCGACTTCGGTTTCAAGAAGCTGTTTGGTGAAGAACCCAACAAGGACCTGTTGATCAGCTTCCTCAACACGCTGCTGCCGCCGCGACACCAGATTCAGGACCTGCAATACACCAGGAACGAATACCAGGGCGCGTCGCCACTGGACCGCAAGGCTATTTTTGACCTGAATTGCACCAGCACCGGCGGCGAGCGCTTCATCGTGGAGTTGCAGAAAGCCAAGCAGAACTTTTTCAAGGACCGGAGCCTGTATTACGCCACGTTCCCGATTCAGGAACAGGCGCTGCGCGGCGACTGGGACTACCGGCTGTCGGCGGTGTACACGGTGGGTATTCTGGACTTTGTGTTTGACGAGGCCGACGGCGCGGATGTGGTGCATACGGTGCAACTGAAGAACCATTGCAATCAGGTTTTTTATGACAAGTTGACGTTTATTTACCTGACGCTGCCGAACTTCCGGAAGAC
>CAZPZK010000028.1:0-15387 GCA_964591095.1 uncultured Moraxellaceae bacterium
CCGATATCCCGGTCTACCTGCAGAATCAGGACTTCCTCAGCGCCGATGTCGATGTCGCCACCATGCGCGCCACCTGGCGCTTCAGCGACAACCTCCGCATGAGCAACAGCCTGCGGCGCGGCACCTCCGAAAACGCCTATGTCACCACCGGCGCGCGCGGCGCGACGCGCGGCGCCAACGACAGCGCGCCCGGCATCGGCACCATCACCCTCAGCTCGCACAACGGCTGGCAGCAGGTGGATTACCTGGCCGACCAGCTCAACCTGTTCCTCGACACCACGCTGGCGGGCAAGCGGCACCAATTCATCTTCGGCGCGGAATTCACCGACTCGCAGGTGCTGAACGGCGTCTACACCGGCCTGACCGCCGCCAACAACGCCAATGCCAACTGTATGACCGGAACCTCGACCACTAACAACGCCTACTGCATCCTCGACGCCAACGGCAATGTCATCGGCAATATCGGCGGGCTGATGGGCCGCAGTCCGAACAAGGGTTTGTGGGACTCCGACTGGCGCATCAAGACAGTTTCGCTGTCGGTGATGGACACCGTGGAGCTGACCGACAAGCTGGAAGTGTTCAGTGGCGCGCGCCTCGACCGCTTCGACTACAGCAATACGGTGCAGAACACCGGCACGCTGGCGCAGACGGTCTATGCCTATGACGACAACTTGTGGAATTTCCACCTCGGTACCGTCTACAAGTTGACGGACGAAGGCAATGTCTACCTGAACTGGAGCACGGCGTCCGAGATCAATGGCGGTGAGTCCGACCTGGGCGCGAACTGCGGCTACGGCGGCGTCTGCACCATCAACGGCAATCCGGCGCTGGTGACCGAAAGCCGCCCCGAGAAAACCACCAACATTGAACTGGGCACGAAGTGGAACCTGTTCGACGAGAAACTGCTGGCCACCGCCGCCGTATTCCGCATCACCAAGGACGACGTGATGGAAGGGTTGAGCGCCAACAGCTATTCCACCACCGGCACCCTCAACAGCGGCAAGAACCGGGTCGAGGGCATTGAGCTGGGTCTGAGCGGCAACCTGACCGAAACGCTGAGCACTCAGTTCGGTGTGTCGGTGATGAAGTCGGAAGTGTTGAAGTCGGTGGTGGACCCGACCGGGATCGGCCACACCCTCAGCAACTTTGCGGAAGACAGTCTGTTCCTGCAGCTGCGCTATGAGTTCACGCCGAAATTCGCCTTTGGCGGCACCGTCACCTACGCCAGCGAACGTTATGCCGGTCAGCCTGACAGCGCCGCCGCCTGGAATGCGACGACCGGTACCTATGCTTACGAAGTGCCGGCCTACACCGTGCTCGACCTGTTCGCCACCTATGCCTTCTCAGCCAAGGCCAGCGTGCGCGTCAACGTTGGCAATGTCACCGACAAGGACTACTACCTGGCGGCCTACCGCAGCGGCTCCTTTACCTACCTCGGTGACGCCCGCAACGCCAGCGTGACGCTGAGCTATGAGTTCTGAACCCCTTCGCCTGCCCGTCGGGCCAACCAACGGAGTTGATGATGCTGACCGTGATTGAAAACCTGCTGGACCCCGCCACCGTGGCGGCTTTCCGCGCCCGGCTGGACAACGCCGGCTGGGAGGACGGCCGGGTGTCCGCCGGTTCGCTGGCGGTTGCCGTGAAGCAGAACCAGCAATTGCCCGCCGGGTGCCCGGTGCGCCAGGAACTGGGTAACCATATCCTGAGGGTGCTGGGCAACCATCCCCTGTTCCTGTCCGCCGCACTGCCGGAAAAGATCTATCCGCCGCGCTTCAACCGCTACCGCGAGCAGGAGCATTTCGGCAACCACATCGACAGCGCCATCATGACCTTCGGTCCGGACCGCCGCTCCCTGCGCACCGACCTCTCGGCCACCCTGTTCCTGACCGACCCGGCCGACTATGACGGCGGCGAGCTGACCATCGAGACCCGTTACGGCGCGCAGTCGGTGAAGCTGGCGGCCGGGGATCTGGTGCTGTATCCCGCCGACAGCCTGCACCGCGTTACCCCGGTCACGCGCGGCGTGCGCGTCTGCGCCTTTTTCTGGATTCAAAGCATGGTGCGTGATGACGGCGAACGCACGCTGCTGTTCGATCTGGACCAATCCATCCAGTCCCTGACCGCCGCCCGGACCCCGCCGGAGGCGCTGTTGCCGCTGACCGGCATTTACCACAACCTGCTGCGCCGCTGGGCGAGCGTTTGACCTTTTCGGAGAACCGCCATGAAACACATCCTGACCGCTGCTGCATTGATGCTGGCTTCCGGCCTGGCCTCGGCCGCCGCTGATTGCCCGAAGGCACCGCAAAGTCAGTGGCTGCACGTGCTGGAGATGCAGAAGAAAATCGTCAATGAGTACGGTTTCGCCATCAAGCGCTTTGTGACGGACGGCAACTGCTACGAAATCTATGGCTGGGGCCTGAACGAGGCCAAGACCCGATTCGTCGAGATCGAGGTCTATTTCAACCCGGTGAACGGCGCGATCGTCAAGAAGAAGGTACGGGACTGAGCCATGACGCTGACGGTGTGGCCGCTGGCGGTCCGGCTGTTCCACTGGACGAACGCCGCGCTGTTCCTGGCGACGTACGGGTTGCTGGAGGGTGGGGAAGACTGGCACGCCTATGCCGGTTACGGCGTGGCGGCGCTGGTGTCGTGGCGCATCGCGCACGGGCTGTCGGGCCGGGGTCCGGCGGGGTTCCGCGCCTTCTGGCCGACGCCGTCGCGGTTGCGGCGCTATATCGCCGTGTTCCCCGACCGTGAAGGCGAATTTCCCGGCCACAACCCGGCGGGCGCGCTGATGATCCTGTTCCTGCTGGCGGGCCTGCTGCTGACGGCGCTGACCGGCTGGTTGCAGGAAACCCACCGCTTCTGGGGCGAAGAGTGGGTGCAGCGGCTGCATGAAATCACGGCCGATGCGGTGATGGCCGCCGTGGCGCTGCACGTGGCGGCGGTGCTGCGGATGCAGCGGCTGAGCGGCAAGCCGCTGCTGCGGGCGATGTTCAGGGGCTAAGCGGCTGTCGTCAAACCGCCATGATTTTGTCATGGGGCGGTCAACCCGGCGGCGCATTTTTCAAGCACATCAGTCGTCTCGGTAACGGCCGTTTCTGGTACACGCTCATCGCGTTGATTGCCGTGACGGAAGGCGTGCCCGCGCTGCCGTTGCCGGGGCAGACACTGCTGACCGCCGGGGCCTGTCTGGGCGGGACGCTGGGCGCGCTGGGCTTGTGGCTGCTCTGAGCCGAGTCCGTTCACCCCTTCTTCGGAATGGTGGCAATCCGCTGTTCTTGGGCTATAACGGCAAGACCCGTTTCCACCGCGAGAATGCGCCATGCCCGTTACCCGTCAGACCGTTTTCCTGCCCGGCGGTTCCACCGGCATCGGGCTGGCCATCGCCCGGCAACTGGCGGCGGGCGGCAACCGCCTGTGCCTGTTCGCGCGCAATCCCGTCAACCTGGCGGCGGCGGTGGCCGAGCTGGAAGCGCTGGGAGCGAAGGCTTACGGTTATGCCGTCGATGCCGCCGACTACCCGGCCCTGCAGGCCGCTTTCGCCGACGCCGTGCGCGACGCCGGGCCGCCCGCGCTACTGGTCAATTGCGTTGGCCGCGCCTATCCCCGCCATTTCGAGGACATCGCCCACGGCGAGATGCTGGATACGCTGAAGGTCAATTTCGGCAGCATGTGGAACGCGGCGCAGCTGGTGCTGCCCTACATGAAGGCGCGCGGCGGCGGGCATGTGGTGAATACGGCGTCGCTGGGCGGCTTCATCGGCGTGTTCGGCTATGCCGATTATTCGGCGTCGAAATTCGCCGTGATCGGTTTTTCCGAGGTGCTGAAGCAGGAGTTGCGGAAGTACGGCATCAAGGTGCAGGTGTTGTGTCCGCCGGATACCGAGACGCCCGGTTTCGCGACCGAGAACCAGACCAAGCCGCGCGAGACGCAGCTGATCAGCGAGAGCGCGCGGCTGATGCAGCCGGACGAGGTGGCGCGGCTGGCGGTGCGGCAGATGCGCGGCGGGGGGTTCATGGTGATTCCGGGGATGGACGGGCGCTTGTCGTGGTGGTTGAAGCGCTGGTGGCCGGGGTTGGTGGATTGGGTGATGGGGAGGGCGATTCGCAGGGCGCAGAGGTGAGGTGGTGGTTGCCGGAAGGGCGGCGGTCCTTTTGATTCGGGCATCCGCCTGCCGCGGGCCTTCCTTTTGGTCTTGGCCAAAAGGAAGCAAAAACCGTGTCCTTCGCCAAAACTCGCGGGCCGGGATGCCTCCGGGCCACCTTTTTGATTTCGGTGCTTCGTTGTCCGGCATGTTGGCTCAGACAGTTGGCTGCGGACGGCGGGGAGAAGGCTTGAGGGATGGCTGAACTTTTACCGCCTTGTCGTCGTCATTTTCCCATATTCCGCACCGCTGAGCGGGCGCTGGCTTGCAGGGTGATACATCGGGTGATACATTTGGATCATCCACTTTCCAGGTTCGCCAGCATGTCTTTGCAAATCACCAAATGGGGTAACAGTCTGGCGGTGCGTCTTCCCGCCGCCCTGATCAAGCAGACCGGCTGGCATGCCGGGGATGAAATCGAGGTTTCCGTGACGCCCGCCGGTGAGGTGGTGCTGAAACCGGCGGCGGCGTCGACCAATGTGAGGGCGGGATTGGGTTTGCTGGCCAAGTGCAGGCGCGAGCCGGTTGCTGATAACGATCCGGAGGCGGCGATGCTGAAGGCGATTCGGGATCAGGACCGGGAAACGCACGCATGAAGGCGCTGGATACCAATATTCTGGCGCGTTATCTGCTGGGGGATGATGCGCGGCAGGCTGAACAGGCGGCGCGTCTGCTGGAGTCCGGAGGACGTTTTTTTGTGCCGGTGACGGTGGCGCTGGAACTGGCTTGGGTGCTGCGTTCGGAGGGGGTGCCGAAAGCGGATGTGCTGGTGGCGTTGCGGCATGTGCAGGGGCTGCCGGATGTGGAATGGCAGTTTGCCGGGGAGTGGCGGCAGGCGCTGGTCTGGGCGGACGGCGGGCTGGATGTAGCGGATGCGCTGCATTTGGCGCTTTCGGGCAAGTGCTCTGAAATGATGACCTTCGATGAGCGGTTTGTGGCGCGGGCCGGGCGCGAGAAGGCGAGGCCGGGGGTGGGGTTGGCGGGGGAGTAAGCGGGTGGTGAAGCCTTCGGGCGTCACCCGGCTGCCTTGTCTCCCCGGCTCGTGTATGCTTTCCCGGACATCCTTATCCCTCTATCGATAAACCGGAAACCACCCCTGTATGGCCACCGCCAAGCTGACCCTTTCCCGCCTTGAAAGCCTGCTGCTGACCGCCTGCGACGACCTGCGCGGCAATATGGACGCCAGTGAATACAAGGAATATATCTTCGGCATGCTGTTCCTGAAACGGGCCAGTGATCTGTTCGACCAGCGCCGCGAGGAGATACGCCGGGAAGGGGAAGCCGCCGGCCTGGACAAGGCGGATATCGAAGACAACCTGCGCGATCCCGACCAGTATTCCGGCAAGTATTTCTTTGTACCGCCGCGCGCGCGCTGGAACGAGCCTTGGACAGACCCGAACGGCCAGCAGCAGCCCGCCCTGAAGCACGTCAAGGAAAACGTCGGCACCCGCCTGAACAAGGCGCTGGAACTGCTGGAAGAAGCCAATCCCGATGCCTTGCAGGACGTGCTCAAGCACATCAACTTCAACAAGAAAATCGGCCAGAACGCGCTGGACGATGACACGCTGGTCAACTTCATCCAGAACTTTGAAAAGATTCCGCTGAAGGACGGGGATTTTGAATTCCCCGACCTGCTGGGCGCGGCCTATGAATGGCTGATCAAGCACTTTGCCGATTCGGCGGGCAAGAAAGCCGGGGAGTTCTATACCCCCGCCGAGGTGGTGCGGATTTGCGTGGAAATTTGCGACCCGCGCGAGGGCATGAGCGTTTATGACCCCACCGTCGGGTCCGGCGGCATGCTGATCCAGGCGCGTGATTACCTGCGCGAATGCGGCGCCGACGCCCAGGAACTGGCGTTGTACGGGCAGGAGAAAATCGGCACCACCTGGTCCATCTGCAAGATGAACATGCTGCTGCACGGTATTTCCCACGCGGTGATCCGCAACCAGGACACCCTGCGCGAACCGCAGCACATGGCCGACGACGGCAACCTGATGCGCTTTGACCGCGTGCTGGCCAATCCGCCGTTCAGCCAGAACTACATCAAGAAGGACATCAAGTTTCCCGGCCGCTTTCCGGTGTGGATGCCCGAGAAAGGCAAGAAAGCCGACCTGATGTTCGTGCAGCACATGCTGTCGGTGCTGAAGAGCAATGGCCGTCTGGCGACGGTGATGCCGCACGGCGTGCTGTTCCGGGGCGGAGAAGAGCGCGAGGCGCGGCAGTATTTCATCGAGAAAGGCTATCTGGAAGCGGTGATCGGCCTGCCCGGAAACCTGTTCTACGGCACCGGTATTCCTGCCTGCATTCTGGTGCTGAACAAGACGGAAGCGGCGGAGCGCAAGCACGTGCTGTTCATCAACGCCGACCGCGAATACCGCGAGGGCAAGGCGCAAAACCACCTGCGGCCGGAAGACATCGACAAGATTGTGCATGCCTATCGCGACGGACAGGATATTCCCGCCTATGCGCGCCGGGTGCCGGTCTGCGAGATTGCCGCCGAGGACTACAACTGCAACATCCGCCGTTATGTGGACAATGCGCCGCCGCCCGAGCCGCATGATGTGCGCGCCCATCTGCACGGCGGCGTGCCGGTGGCGGAGGTGGACGCGCTGCACCATTATTGGCGTAATTACGACGGCCTGCGTGACAGCCTGTTCACACCGCGCGCGCAGGATGCCCGCTATGCGGATTTTGCCGCCGGGGTGCGGGACAAGCGCGCCATTGCCGGATTGGTCAACACGCATGCGGGCGTGATACAGCGGCAGGCCGGGTTCATGGACACGCTGGCGCAATGGTGGCGGCAGCATTTGCCGGTGGTGGAGGCGCTGGCCCCCGATGCGCTGAACCCGCAAGGCAAGGCGAACAATGTGTACCGGATGCGCGCCACCCTGCTGGACAGCATCGAGCGCACCTTTGCCGGGCAATCGCTGCTGAACCGTTATCAGGTGCGCGGGGCTTTCGCCAATTTTTATCAGTTGCTGGCGGCGGACTTCAAGTCGATTGCGGCCAGCGGCTGGGGGCCGGAGCTGATTCCGGACGAGGACATTCTGCACAGCCAGTTTCCGCAGGTGCTGGCGGAGCTGGAGCAGCAGCACGCGCGGCTGGCGGAGTTGCAGGCCTTGTTTGCGGCGGCGGGGGAGGAGGATTTTGAGGACAGCGACGATACCGGGGTGTTGCCGCCCGATGAGGTGAAGTCGTTGAAGGCGGCGCTGAAGGAGGCGAAGGGCATGGTGAAGCTGGCCCGCCGCGACAGCAGCCTGGGCGACTGGGCCGGGTTTCAGCGCGAGGCGGAGCGGATTGAGGGGCAGTTGCAGCGGCACAAGGCGCTGGAGGATGAGGCGAAGCTGCTGAAGGCGTCGATCCGGGCGACGGGGGCGAAGACGGATGAGCTGGTGGAGCAGGCGCGGTTGCGGATTAGCCGGGATGAGGCGCGGCAGGTGATTGTGGAGCGTTTGGGCAAGGTGCTGATGGAGAGTTATCGCTTGTATTTGCGGGCGGATGTGCGGGGGTGTGTGGCGGCGGTGGAGGGGTTGTGGGGGAAGTATGCGGTGACGGCGGGGCGGATTGAGGCGGAGAGGGATGAGGCGGCGGGGGTGTTGAGGGGGTTTTTGAGGGAGTTGGGGTATGAGTGAGTGGCGTGAAATTGTCGTCGGAGCTCATCTAAAACTTACGAGCGGCTTCCCTTTTGCCTCGGAGCGATTTGGTGACGAAGGTTTCCCTTTGATACGAATCAGGGATATTTTGTCATCTGTTACAGAGACTTACTTTCAAGGAGTATTTCCCCCCGGCTATATCATCAAAGCGGGAGATATTCTTGTTGGTATGGATGGCGATTTCAATGTTGTTAAGTGGCGCGGTTGTGATGCTTTGCTGAATCAACGAGTTCTCAAGGTCGATGTCGTGGATGAATCGGCTATTGCCCTAGATTTCGTTTTCCACTGGCTTGGCCCATTCATAAAAAAAGTTAATGAGACTACTGCCGCAACTACTGTAAAGCATTTATCAACTAAGGATTTGCTTAAAGCCAAGGCCGTTTTTCCGAATGTTCCTGCGCAACGGCGGATAGCCACCATCCTCACCGCCATCGACACCACCATCGAAAAAACCGAAGCCCTGATCGACAAATACCGGCAAATCAAGGCCGGTCTGATGCACGACCTGTTCACGCGCGGGGTGCTGCCCAACGGGCAGTTGCGGCCGCCGCGCTGCGAGGCGCCGGAGTTGTATCAGGAAACGGCGATTGGGTGGATTCCGAAGGGGTGGAGTTTTACAACCTGTGCCAAAGTGTGTGAAAAAATAATTGATTGCAAGAACAGGACCCCCCCTGAAACTCCCGATGGATACCCTGTTATCCGGACCCCGAATGTTCGTAATGGTCTTTTTGTTGATAGCGAGATTGTCTATACAGATGAACGGTCATATGAAGTTTGGACTATGCGCGGGAAGCCTCAAGTTGGTGACATTGTTATCACGAGAGAAGCGCCGGTAGGCGAGGTATGCATGATTCCAGCACGACACCCCACTGCCTGTCTGGGACAACGAATGATGCTTTACCGACCAAATCAGGAGCTGGTTTCGTCGAGGTATTTCTTATATGCACTGCAATCTGTCCAGATTCAGAATCGACTTGATTTAATTTCCGGGGGTTCCACAGTAGGTCATGTTCGTGTTGGTGACATTCGTGATTTATGGATGTTTATGCCCAATTCCAACCGAGAGCAGAACCAGATTGCGGGTGTACTTGATGGTGTCTCTGGCACTATCGAGAAGGAAATTGCGCAACTGGAAAAGCTGCGCCAGCAAAAACTCGGTCTGATGCAAGACCTCCTCACCGGCAAAGTCCCGGTAACCCCGCAGGAAACGGAAATCCGCCATGCCTAAGCGCCCCATCATCATGGTTTCCTCAACCGTCTACGGCATAGAGGAACTCCTGGAAAAAATCTATACCGAACTTACCCTGTTCGAGTACGAAGTATGGATGTCCCACAAAGGCACCCTGCCCGTGCGTTCCGACCGCACCGCCTTTGAAAACTGCCTCGCGGCCGTCGATGAATGTGACCTCTTTCTGGGAATCATCACCCCCGCCTACGGCTCGGGCCGTGATGACACCGATCTCTCGATAACGCATCAGGAATTGCAACGCGCCATTGCCCGCAAAAAGCCCCGCTGGTTGCTGGCGCATCATGACGTGGTATTTGCCCGCCGCCTGCTGCGCGATCTGGGCTACAAAACGCCGGCGGAGCGGGCTGCCTTGAACGTGGCCAAAAGCGCAAAGAGCCTGTCAGACCTGCGAGTCATCGACATGTATGAGGACGCCATTCTCGACATCGTTCCGCTGGCCGACAGGTACGGTAATTGGGTGCAAGAGTTTGTAACGGATAAAGACGCCACGCTCTACGCCTCGGCGCAATTTTCACGCTTTCAGGAGGTAGAGCGCTTCCTGAAAGAAAATTTCACCGACCCTGCCGCTGTCATGCAAGCCCTTCAAGACAAACAGGATGAAACCCCATGAATCCCTCAGCCTTGATGCAACTGCTGTCCCTGGGCGAAGGGCAGACGGTGGAATTCAAAACCTTCGCCAGACCCGAGGTTGTGGGACGTCAGGTATGCGCCTTTCTGAACTCCGGGGGAGGCTGTCTGGTGCTTGGCGTTGGTGAGGACGGACGTCTGGTCGGGGTGCCCGCCGAAGCCGACCTGCACCGGCTTGAGCTGATAATCGCGGACGGCCTTGTGCCCAAGGCGCTGGTTTCTTTTGAGTCACAGGTGTTGGAAGGCAAGACGATCTGGGTAATTGAAGTGCCTGCCGGCAAGGACATTCCCTACAGCTATCGGAATGAAGTGTTTATCCGGGAAGGTGACAGTACGTTGCGCGCCGACATCGCGACCCTGCGCGGCATGATCATGCGCACGCAAGTGGAGCCCGAGCGCTGGGAGCGCCGGTTTTCTGATGTTGACCTGGATGAAGAGCTGGACATGGCGGAAATTAATCGCGCTGTTCAGCGCGGCAAAGCCACGCACCGTGGTGAACTCTGGGGAGAGCCGCCGCTCGTCCTGGAGCGTCTGGGGCTCGTTAAATATGGCCGCCTGACCCATGGCGGCGATGTGCTGTTCTGCAAGAGACCGGAACAGCGATTTCCGCAGGTTCGGGTGCGCTGCGCTGCTTTTGCGGCGGACAAAACGGATGAAACCTACTTGGACTTCAAGTCCTTCCAGGGGCCGTTGGTGTCGGTGCTGGATCAGGTATTTGCCTTCATTCGCCGTAATACGCCCAGCCGCAGCCATTTCCCGGTGGACTCCCTGGTGCGCGAGGATAGTGGGCTTTACCCTGCGGATGCCCTGCGTGAGGGGCTGGTAAACGCCTTTGCCCATCGCGATTACGCTGATTTCAAGGGGGGTATCCGGGTTCAGGTTTTTCCGCGCCGCGTGGAGATCTGGAATGCAGGCGGGTTGCCCGAAGGCGTGACTCCCGCCGGTTTGGTGACGGGGCATATTTCCGTTTTGCGTAATCCTGACATTGCCCATGTGCTTTATCTGCAAGGACTGATGGAAAAACTGGGGAGAGGAGGCGTGCTGATTGACCATGCCTGTAAGACCCAAGGGTTACCTGCGCCGGAGTGGCAAAGTGACCGGCATGGAGTTACGTTGATTTTCCGCGCCCCGGAAGTCACAGATCAAGTCACAGATCAAGTCACAGATCAAGTCACAGATCAAGTCACCGGGGAAGTGGCGCGCCTGTTGCTGGTTGCAGCTCAAGGTGAGCAAACCCGACGCGCCTTGCAAAACGCCTTGGGATTGAAGGGAATACCGCATTTTCGTCACGCCTATCTGTTGCCTGCACTGGCGGGGGGATATCTTGAAATGACCCTGCCTGACCAACCCAACAGCCGCTTGCAGCGCTACCGCCTCACCGCCAAAGGGCGGCAATGGCTTCAGGCAAACCCGGCCCGGAGCAACCCATGAGCGAATACACGGAAGTGGAAATTCCCTCCCCGGAATCCCTGAACATACTGGCCGCCCTGCAACAAGCGGTCGACCAAACCCTCGACCGGAAGAAGCGGCTCGGACAATATGCCGTGATGTGGCAAAACGGCCAGGTCGTCAAAATACCGCCTGAAGAACTCCCCGGCCTGGATGCTCAACCGCGTGACGCCGACCGCGAGCCAAGCCATGCCTGACAAACTCCCCATCAACCTCGCCAACCTCCTGCGCCAACGCACCGTAGAAGGCGAACGCATCGAATACAAAGCCGGCTGGAACCCCGACCCCGTCATCCGCACCCTCTGCGCCTTCGCCAACGACTTCGAAAACCTCGGCGGCGGCTACATCATCCTCGGCCAGCACTGCGACACCAACGGACGCCCCGAATTTCCCCCCGTCGGCCTGCCCGAAGACCGGCTCGACACCATCCAGCAGGAACTGCTCGCCGCCTGCCACCTCATCCAGCCGCCCTACTTCCCCGCCCTCAGCGTCGAGGACGTGGACGGCCGCAAGCTCATTGTCCTGCACGCCCCCGGCGGCATGTACCGCCCCTACAAAGCCCCGGCCGCTGTCACCGCCAAACACAAAACCTGGCATTACTACATCCGCCGCTACAGCAGCACCGTTGAAGCCCAGGGCGAAACCGAACGGGAGCTGATCGGCCTCGCCAGCCGCGTCCCTTTCGACGACCGCCCCGCGCCGCAAGCCCGTCTGGAAGACCTCTCCCGACCGCTGATGCTGGAATACCTGCGCGAAGTCGGCAGCGCGCTGGCGGATGACGCCCCGACCCTGTCCCTCGAAGCGCTGGGGCGGCAGATGAACCTGATTGACGGCCCGTCCGAAGCCCCCGTGCCCAAGAATGTCGGCCTGCTGTTCTTCAACGAAACGCCGGACAAGTTCTTCCCCTATACCCAGATCGACGTGGTGTGGTTTCCGGAAGGCGCGGGCGGCGACCGCTTCGACGAAAAGATTTTCAAAGGACCGTTGGCGCGCATGACGCGGGAAGCGCTGGACTTCATCCAGCGCAATTATTTGTACCAGACGGTTCTCAAGCACCCCGACCGGGCGGAAGCGACGCGGGTGTGGAACTTTCCCTATGTGGCGATCGAGGAAGCGGTGGTCAACGCGGTCTATCACCGGTCATATGAAGAACGGGAGCCCATCGAAATCCGTATCAGCCGTGACGAATTGGCAGTGCTGAGTTTTCCGGGGCCGGACCGTTCCATCCGATTGACGGATTTTGAGGCCGGTCGCGCGGTCAGCCGCCGTTACCGCAACCGGCGCATCGGCGAATTCCTGAAAGAGCTGGATTTGACCGAAGGCCGCTCGACCGGGATGCCCAAGATATTGAAGGCCATGACCGCCAACGGCTCGCCCGCGCCGTTGTTTGAAACCGATGATGATAGGTGCGCCTATGTCATCCGGTTGCCGGTGCATCCCTTGGCGAAGTCCACCTTGGATGTGACCCCGGAAGTCACCGATCAAGTCACCGATCAAGTCACCGATCAAGTCACCGGGGAGGTCGAGCGGCTGCTTCGGGCTGCATTGCAAGGTGAACAGCCTCGTAGCGCATTGCAAGCTGCTCTGGGGCTGAAACATACACCGCATTTTCGGCAAGCGTATTTGTTACCCGCACTGATGGATGGTTATCTGGAAATGACCCTGCCTGACCATCCCAACAGCCGCCTGCAACGCTACCGCCTCACCGCCAAAGGGCAGCAATGGCTGCAGGCCAACCCGGCCCGGAGCCGACCATGAGCGAATACACGGAAGTCGAACGCCCCTTCCTGCAACAACTGGCCGCCCAGGGCTGGACCGTCATCGACCAGGGCGCGGGCATTCCGCAAGACCCCGCGCCCAGTCTGCGCGGCCACTTCCGCGAATGGCTGCTGCCCCACGTGTTCGACGACGCGGTGCGCGCCCTCAACCGCACCGACGAGGGCCAGACCTGGCTGACGGACCGGCAACTGGAAGACCTGCGCACCCAGCTGCTGCGCCAGCCCAACCGCAGCCTGCTGGAAGCCAATGAAGCCGTTCAGTCGCTGCTGTTCAAGGCACAAACGGACCTCAACGAACTGACCGGCGAAGCCGACCCGGTGGTGCGGCTGATCGACTTCCATCACCCGGAAAACAACCGCTTTCACGCCATCAACCAGTTCCGCATCGACACGCCCGGTTGCGTCAAGGCCTTCATTATCCCGGACATCGTGCTGTTCGTGAACGGCATTCCGCTGGTGGTGGTGGAGTGCAAAAAGGGCTCGGAAACCTGCGCCAATCCCATGCAGGAGGCCTTCGTGCAGTTGCAGCGCTATATGCGCAAGCGCAAGGACACCGAAGCCGCCGGTCTGAAGGAAGGCGAGCCGCGCCTGTTCCACAGCAACCTGATGCTGGTGCGCAGCTGCGGCATTCAGGCCGATTACGGCACCATCACCTCCGGCGACGAACATTTTTACGCCTGGAAAACCCTGTACCCGCAACCGGACAGCGCCCTGAACGGACTGAACCCGCAGCAGCAACTGATTGCCGGCATGCTGGAGCGGGCGACCCTGCTGCATATCCTGCGCACCTGTTCGGTGTTCATGGACACCGACGGCGGTCCGCGCGTCAAGGTGGTGTGCCGCTACCAGCAATACAGGGCGGCGGGCAAGATTGTCGAGAGGTTGCGCAGCGGGGAAAGCGCCATGGCGCGCAGTGGCGTGGTGTGGCATACCCAGGGTTCGGGCAAGTCGCTGACCATGGTGTTTCTGGCGCGCATGCTGCGCGCGGGCCGCGACCTCAACGACTACAAGATCGTGCTGGTCAATGACCGTCAGGATCTGGAGGAACAGCTGGGCGATACCGCCACGCTGATTGGCGGCCGGGTCAATGTGATTGAAAGCCGTCAGGATTTGCGGCGGCATCTGGCCACCGACAGCTCCGATATCAACATGGTGATGGTGCACAAATTCCAGGAGCACAAGCAGACGCTCAGCAATACGGTTGCCGAGGCGCTGGGCACCTATCTGGCCATGCCTTCGGGCAAGACCTTCGGCGTGGTCAACACCTCGGACCGCATTATCCTGATGATTGACGAGGCGCACCGCACCCAGAGCTCCGATCTGGGCGATAACCTGTTCGAGGCCTTTCCCAACGCCACCCGCATTGCCTTTACCGGCACGCCGCTGATTACCGAGCGGCACGGTGAAAAGAAGACGCACAAGCGCTTTGGCGAATACATCGACACCTATCGCCTGCTGGATGCGGTGAACGACGGCGCCACGCTGCAAATCCTTTATGAAGGCAAGACCGCGGACAGCGCCCTGACCGAAAAGCACGCCTTCGACGAGGCCTTTGAAGACCTGTTCCGCGAGCGCAGTGACGAGGAGTTGCAGGCGATCCGCAAGAAATACGGAGCGACGGGCGACATCCTGGAGGCGGAAAACCGCATCAATGCCATTGCCCGCGATCTGGTGGCGCATTACATCGACAACATCCTGCCCAACGGCTTCAAGGCGCAGGTGGTGTGTCATTCCAAGCTGGCCTGCATCCGTTATCAGACGGGCATCCGGGCAGCACTGGCCGAACGCATCGCCGATGAAGAAGCAAGGCCCGCGCCGGATGCCGACCTGATCCGGCGGCTGCGTTTCCTGCAAACGGCGGTGGTGGTGTCATCCGACGGCACCAACGAGGCAGCTTTCATCACGCAGGCCCGCAAGGAGGCGGCGCGCCTGAACGCGGTGGATAATTTCTGTCGCGGCTTCGACCTGGATGACCCGGACAAAACCAACACCGGGATTGCTTTCCTGATCGTCTGCGACATGCTGCTGACCGGCTTCGACGCACCCATCGAGCAGGTCATGTACATCGACAAGAAACTGCGGGAGCACACGCTGTTGCAGGCCATTGCCCGCACCAACCGGGTGAAGAAGGGCAAGCAGCGCGGCCATATCGTGGACTACATCGGTCTGGCCAATCACCTGACCGATGCGCTGACGCTGTATGCCGCCAGCGATGAGTTGCAAGAGCTGCACGACGGCATGCGCAATATCACCTCGGAGCTGCCGGTGCTGGAAGAGCGCTACCAGCGCTTGCTGCAACTGTTTACGGCACTGGGGGTCCGGCAGATCAAGGCTTTCGTGACCGGCAGCCTGCCGGGACTGGAGGCGGACGCCGCCGTGGTGCACGCGGCGGTCAAGGCGCTGAAGGATGAAAAGCAGCGCGCTGATTTCGAGGTGTACCTGAAGAAATTCCTGATGAGCATGGACATCATTCTGCCGCATGTC
>CAZPZK010000029.1:0-15283 GCA_964591095.1 uncultured Moraxellaceae bacterium
CCTGGAAGACCACCACTTCGTCACGCAACACCCGGATCGGCTTGTTGCGATAGGCCATGCCTTCCAGCACCATGCAACCGGCCGCCGCGCCAAAACGGGACGAGCGGAAGACGTTGCGAACCTGGGCAACCCCCAGGATGTGCTCCCGGTGCTCCGGTGACAACAGACCCGACATGGCCGCCTTGACATCATCAATCATTTCATAGATGACGCTGTAGTAGCGCAGATCGATTTCATCCTGCTGACACTTCTGGCGAGCCGCGTTGTCGGCACGGACGTTGAAGCCCAAAATCACGGCGCCGGTGGACTCGGCCAACGAAACGTCGGACTCGGTGATGGCTCCCACTCCGGAACTCACAATCTTGACGCGCACATCCGCCACGCTCAGTTCATTCAGCGCCTGGGTAATGGCTTCCAGCGAGCCGCGAACATCCGTCTTGAGCACGATATTGACCGAGGGAACTTCCTGCTTGCCCATGGTGGCGAACAGGTTTTCCAGCTTCATGCCCTGTGACAACTCCATCTTGGCCTGACGTTCCTTGTTTGCCCGGAACTCCGCGACTTCTCGGGCCTTGCGCTCATCGTCGACCACCATGAACTCATCACCGGCGCCAGGAGCTTCCGGCAATCCCAGGATCTCCACCGGAATGGACGGACCCGCCGATTTGGTCGGCTTGCCGTTTTCATCGATCATGGCGCGGACGCGGCCATAATGCTGTCCCGCCAACACAAGATCACCGGTCCGCAGCGTCCCCTTCTGCACCAGGAGGGTTGCAACAGCGCCACGCCCCTTGTCGACACGGGCCTCAATCACCACACCCTGAGCCGCGCCATCCTCAACCGCCGTCAACTCCAGCAGTTCCGCCTGAATCAGGATGATTTCCAGCAATTCATCAACACCTTGACCGGTATGAGCGGAAACCTTGGCGATAGGCGTATCACCACCCCACTCCTCGGGCACAACCTGCTTGACCGTCAACTCGTTAAGAACACGATCCGGATCCGCCGACTCCTTGTCCATCTTGTTGATGGCCACAATCAGCGGCACTCCGGCCGCGCGAGCGTGATCAATCGCCTCGGCGGTCTGCGGCATGACACCGTCATCCGCAGCGACAACCAGCACCACAATATCCGTCGCCTTGGCGCCACGGGCGCGCATGGAGGTAAAGGCGGCGTGACCCGGCGTATCCAGGAAGGTAATGACGCCACGCGGCGTCGTCACATGATAGGCCCCGATATGCTGGGTAATGCCGCCCGCCTCGCCCGCCGCCACCTTGGCGCGACGGATATAATCCAGCAAGGAGGTCTTGCCATGATCCACATGCCCCATGATCGTGACGACCGGCGGCCGGGTGATGGCTTCACCATCATGCGCCATCGACTCCTTCAGGGAATCTTCCATCGCGGTTGAGCTGACATATTCCGGCTGGTGACCCATTTCCTCAACCACCAGCGCCGCTGTCGCCTGGTCAATCGGCTGATTCTGGGTAACAACCTCACCCATTTTCATCAGGACACGGGTGACTTCCTTGGCCTTCACCGCCATTTGCTGGGCGAGATCCGCCACCAGAATGGTTTCACCAATCTTGACCTTATAGACCTGCTTTTCCACCGGCTTCTCAAATCCATGCTGCTTGGACAAGGCGGAACTCAGGGCGCGCTGCGCCGGGCGATAATTCTGCTCTTCCTCGCGCTTCTTGCCACCCTTGTTCTTGCCGCCGCGGGTGGCTGCGCCGCCACGGCGAATCTCACGATCTTCCTTGGCAAAGGAGTCCTCGAAGGCCCGCCCCACCAAGCCCCGTGCCAACGGCACATCTTCCGACGAAGAACCGGAGTCGGGACGGGCCGCAAGATCCGCCGCGATCTTCTGCGCCTGCTCAAGAGTGCGCAGTCGCGCCTTTTCTTCTGCCGCCTTGCGCGCCGCCGCTTCCTGGGCCTTTCTAGCCTCGTCGGCCGCCTTGCGACGCGCCTCTTCCGCTTCGCGCCGGGCCTTTTCTTCCGGAGACTCTGCCTTGGGCGCCTTGACCGATGCCGGCTTGGGAACCGTGAGCTTCTTTTCACGAGCCGCTTCCGACTTGCGATGCTCGGATTCGGATACCGGCTCGGCAACCGCCTCGGCGCGGGCTTGTGTCGCCGCGGCCTCAGCAGCCAAGCGCGCCGCTTCAGCAGCTTGCCGAGCCGCTTCTTCCGCCGCCTGACGGGCTGCATCTTCCTCGGCAGCCTTGCGGGCGGCCTCCTGGGCCGCCGCCTCTTCCGAGGGCTTCACGAAAGTCCGCGTCTTGCGCACTTCCACGCTGACCGTCTTCGGCTTACCGCCCGTCGAAGGTGTTGTCTTGATTGTGCTGACCGTCTTTCGCTTCAGCGTAATCTGCTGGGCATCCGCCGCCGCGCCGCCGTGGCTGCGCTTCAGGTGTGACAGCAACTGCTGCTTCTCTGCATCGGTGACCAGATCATCAGGCCCGCGCCGGGCCAGCCCGGCCTCCTGCATTTGGGTTACAAGCGCTTCCACCGAGCGATCGATGAGTTGCGCAAGTTGTTTGACAGTTGTATCAGCCATGTGGCGCGTCACTCCAATACGGGGTTACCGGCAAGGGTTACTTAAACCAGGGTTCACGGGCTTTCATGATCAGGCGTGCCGCCTTGTCGGCACCCAGCCCGTCGATATCGGCAATGTCGTCGATAGCCTGTTCAGCAAGGTCTTCCATGCTGATCACCCCCCGGGCAGCCAGCGCATAGGCCAACTGACGGGTCATGCCTTCCATCGACAGCAAATCTTCGGCCGGTTCGGCTTTTTCCTCGGACACCAGTGCCTGGGTCAACAAGGCATCCTTGGCACGCTGGCGCAGGGTCGCGACGATATCCTCATCGAAATCCACGATTGCCAGCATCTCCTCGATGGGCACATAAGCCACTTCCTCGAGGGTGGTAAAACCTTCGCTCACCAAAATGGAGGCGATATCCTCGTCCACACCCAGATCACGAACAAACGCTTCGGCATACTGACGGGTTTCCGACGCCTGCTTGGCGTTGGCCTCATCAATGGTCATCACATTCAGCCGCCACCCGGTGAGTTCGGACGCCAGACGAACGTTCTGACCGGAGCGACCGATAGTTTGCGCCAACTGATCCGCCTCAACCGCCACATCCATGGCATGGGCATCCTCATCCATAATGATAGATACCACTTCCGCAGGCTGCAGCGCATTAATCACGAACTGGGCAGGATTATCATCCCAGAGCACAATATCCACCCGCTCACCACCCAGCTCTCCGGTCACCGCCTGCACGCGAGTCCCACGCATGCCAACACACGCTCCGACCGGATCAATGCGATGATCATTGGTCTTGACTGCAATCTTGGCGCGAACGCCAGGATCCCGAGCCGCACCCTTGATCTCGATGATTTCCTCGCCGATCTCAGGAACCTCCTTGCGGAAGAGCGAAATCAACATCTCGGGACAAGTCCTGGACAACAACAACTGCGCCCCGCGCATCTCGCCATTCACGGCATGCAAAATACTGCTGACGCGCTCCTTGAGACGGAAACTCTCCTTGGGCAGCATCTGGTCACGCGCCAGATACCCTTCAGCATTGCCACCCAAATCAACAATAATGCCATCACGTGTAATTTTCTTGACTTCGCCGGTGAGCATTTCACCGATGCGCTGACGATAGGCATCCACCACCAGCGCGCGCTCGGCCTCGCGAACCTTTTGCACCATGACCTGCTTGGCGGTCTGGGCCGCAATACGCCCAAACTCAATCGAAGGAATCTGCTCCTCGACCACATCGCCGATTTTCAGTCCACGCTCCTCAACATCACTAATCGCCAGTTGCTGAGCCGGCATCTCATGATCTTCATCCGCCGTCACCGTCCAGCGCCGGAACGTGTCATATTCACCGGTCTTGCGATTGATGACGACACGCACATCCATCTCATCAATATTGTATTTTTTCTTGGTCGCCGCTACGAGAGCCTGCTCCAGCGCCTGGAAAATAGCCTCGCGGGGAACGCCTTTTTCATTGCTGACGGACTCGACCACCAACAGGATTTCTTTGCTCATGCTGCTGCCCTGAAACAAGAACGCTTAAACATCGGGAACCAGATTACCTTTATCGATCTGGGCGAACGGAACCTGATGGACCTGTCCATCCACCTGCACCTCCAGGACCTCGTCCTGAATCTGCCGCAAGACCCCCTTGAAACGCCGGCGGCCATTCAGCGGCGCCAACAAGCGCAGCATGACCTCACTTCCGACATAACGAGCATACTGAGGCAGCGAAAACAAGGGACGATCCCAGCCCGGCGAAGACACCTCAAGCGTGTATTCCCCGGCAATCGGATCCTCAACATCCAGAATACCACTGACCTGATGACTGACCTGCGCGCAACCCTCAACCGTCACGCCTTCCGGGCCATCAATGTAGAGACGCAGACAAGAGCGACGCCCCTGCGGAAAGAACTCCAGACCCCACAACTCAAACCCGCAGGCCGCGACAGCCGGAGTCAGAATATCCGTCAGCGCCTGGACTTTTTGCGATACCGCCATGCACAAACCCCACAAACAAAAAATGGGCACCAAGGCCCATTTCATGCTTCCAGCCATTACAACCGGAAAGCTGCCTGAAAAAAAACCCACATTATGTGGGCTCTTTTCAGACCTCGGAATATGGTAGCGGGGGCTGGATTTGAACCAACGACCTTCGGGTTATGAGCCCGACGAGCTACCAGACTGCTCCACCCCGCAACATCAGGTGCGAGAATGTATCCTCATCACCTACTGAAGTCAAGCTCTAATTTGCTTAACTTCATTTCCTGCCCTTACCAATCAACAACTTGGTGCGGAAGGGGGGACTTGAACCCCCACGGCTTGCGCCACTACCACCTCAAGGTAGCGTGTCTACCAATTCCACCACCCCCGCAGGCAGGCCCGATATACTAACGGATTCCATCAGGGATTGCTAGCCCCGGCTGACGAATCCGCTGAAGGTTCCACCGCCGGAACCGGAGCCGGCGGCGCGGCAACAGCCGGAGCGGGCGCGGCAGGCGACTCAGCTACCGGCGCATCGGGCTTGGGAACCACGGGCGCAGGCTTGGCGGACTGCCTTACGACTGGAGCCGTATGTACCGGAGCCGTTGGAACAGGCGCAGTAACCGCAGGCGCCGCCGGCGTGACGGCAACAGCAGGTTGCGCTGCCGGCGCCGATACCGGTTGGCTGGCCGCTGCAGCTGGGACATCGGCATTTGCCGGTGCTGCCGGCACCTGCGCGGCAGCGGGAACGACGATCGACAGGGGTTGCTCCACCTTCTTCTTGGCGAAGATGGCCAAGGTGATGCTGGTCACAAAGAAGAGCAACGCCAGGACCGCCGTCGCCTTCGTCAGGAAACCCGCCGAACCCGCGCTGCCAAATACCGTCTGGGAGGCTCCGGCTCCGAAAGAAGCGCCCATCTCCGCACCCTTGCCTTGCTGGAGGAGAATGAAGCCGGTCATGGCGACCGCGATCATCACATGCAAAATCAGAACTATTGTTTCCATTGGACTATCCGGCTAGTGCGTCTCTGCGGCTCGGCAGATCGCGACGAAATCATTGGCCTGCAACGATGCACCGCCCACAAGGGCGCCATCGATGTCCGGCATGGCAAAAAGTGAGGCGGCATTATCTGCTTTTACACTGCCGCCGTAAAGAATACACAGACCGGCGGCAATCTCCGGATCATGATCATAAACCAGCGCGCGTAAATGCGCATGCATGGCCTGAGCATCCTCCGGCGTAGCGGTACGGCCGGTTCCGATCGCCCAGACCGGTTCGTAAGCCACGACCGCCCTGCCCAAGCTTTCGATACCGTTGGCGAGAATGACCTGGCGCAATTGATCCGCCACGATTGAAAGGGCCTGACCCGACTCGCGCTGGACCAGGGATTCCCCAACACAGATGACCGGAATCATGCCTGCCTCATCAATCCGCCGGCATTTTCGCGCTACCAGAGCGTCGGTCTCACCATGATACTGGCGACGCTCCGAATGTCCTGCAATGACGTACCGGACTCCGGCTTCCGCAAGCATGGTCGCCGACACTTCTCCGGTATACGCGCCGGGTCCGGCTTCCGCCGCAACATCCTGGGCCGCCAACCGCACACGGGAACCGGCCAATTGCGCGCCCACCTGTCCCAGATGCAGAAAAGACGGCGCCACCGCGACATGTTCAACTTCCGCCTTTAGCAGTTGCCGGATCAGGCGGGCGTTGCCGGCAAGACTGCCATTCATTTTCCAGTTGCCGATAACCAGCTTCCGACGCTGATGACTCATGGATCTGTCCCCCGTTATGGCTCAGGCCAGCGCCGTGCGTACAACATCCGCCAGATGCTGACACAACCGGCTGATCTGTGATTGATGCTCCCCTTCGACCATGACCCGGATCACCGGCTCGGTGCCGGAGGCTCGCAGCAGCACGCGCCCCCGGTCCCCGAGTTCCGACTCCGACTGCGCCACGGCATCGGCAACCAGCGGATTCAGCATGGGGTCCGTCTTCTGGCCAATCCGGACATTGATCAATTGCTGGGGATACTTGGACATCCCCTGGCGCAACTCATGCAGCGACAGGCCGCTACGGACAATGGCCGTCAGAACCTGCAGGCTGGCGATAATGGCATCCCCGGTCGTGGTCTTGTCGAGGCAAACAACATGCCCGGACCCTTCGCCGCCCAACGTCCATCCACGTTTGGTCAGCTGCTCCATGACATAGCGGTCTCCCACCTTGGCCCGGACGAACTCCAGGCCGAGTCCCCGCAACGCCACCTCCATACCCATATTGCTCATCAACGTGCCGACCACACCCTGCAGCGGCTGCCCGTCATCGATTCGGGAACGGGCGATCATGTAGATGATCTCATCGCCGTCCACAACGGATCCGGTATGGTCAACCATCACGATACGATCACCGTCCCCGTCAAAGGCCACACCGAGGTCAGCCTTGTTGACCAGAACGGCCGCCTGCAATGCCTGCGGGTGCGTGGAGCCACATTCCGCATTGATATTCAATCCGTTGGGCTCGCAACCCACGGTCAGTACCTGGGCGCCCAGTTCCCGGAATACCGCCGGTCCAACCTGGTAGGTCGCCCCATGCGCGCAATCCACCACGATCTTCAGGCCACGCAGGCTGAGATGGTAAGGAAAACTGGCCTTGCAAAACTCGATGTAACGCCCCTTGGCATCTTCCTGACGCAGCGTCTTGCCCAGCGCGTCCGGATTATCGATGGTCATCGGCCGGTCAAGCCAGGCCTCGATTTCATGCTCGACTTCATCGGGCAGCTTTTTGCCATCCGCCGAAAAGAATTTGATGCCATTGTCGTAATAGGGATTGTGCGAGGCGGAAATGACAATGCCGGCGCTGGCGTGAAAGGCTCGCGTCAGGTGCGCCACGGCCGGTGTCGGCATCGGCCCCAGCAAGCGCACATCAACTCCGGCGGCCGACAATCCGGACTGGAGGGCAGACTCCAGCAGATAGCCCGATAGCCGGGTGTCCTTACCAATCACCACCGAGGGCTTGCCGCTGGCGGCAAGCACCTTGCCCGCCGCCCAGCCCAACTTGAGGGCGAATTCGGGGACAATCGGCATTTCCCCCACGCGGCCACGAACGCCGTCCGTGCCAAAATATTGTCGGCTCATCACTTTTTCTCCCAGGACAACAAAGCCGCAGCCACCGCCACCGCATCACGGGTAGCCCTAACATCGTGGGTGCGGATAATGGAGGCGCCGCGTTCAACCGCCAACGCGGCGGCGGCAACCCCGGCATATAAACGCTGATCAACAGGCGCTCCCTGCAGGACGGCGCCCAGCATACTCTTGCGGGACATACCGACCAATAACGGCAAGCCCCCGACCCGGACCTCGCGCAAACGGGCCAGCAATTCGAGATTGTGCGCGAGAGTCTTGCCGAATCCGAAACCGGGGTCCGTCAGTAAACGATCGGCCATCAGTCCGGCCGCCTCGCAAGCGGACACCCGGCACTCCAGCCACTCGCGGACCTCCGTTACAACATCTCGGTAGCATGGCGCCACCTGCATGTCGGGAGGCTCTCCCTGACGATGCATCAGGCAGACCGGCAATCCGGATGCGACGGCGGCGGCCATGGCTCCCGGACGCTCCAACGCGCGCACATCATTGATCAGGCCCGCACCGCCCGCGGCGGCGGCCGTCATGACATCGGGACAGGAGGTATCGACGGAAATAATGACATCGAGGCGGGTGGCGATCGCCTCCAGCACCGGCAACAGCCGATCAAGCTCCTCGGCAGGGGAGACCGGAGAGGCACCCGGGCGGGTGGACTCAGCACCGATATCCAGAATAGCGGCCCCTTCCCGCAGCATGAGTTCGGCTTGACGCAGGGCTTTATCCAGACTCAGGAATCTGCCGCCGTCAGACAAGGAATCGGGGGTGACATTGAGCACCCCCATAATCACTGGCTGTGACAAATCCAGCCATCGACTACCGCATTGTAATCCCGCCGGCATCAGGTCGGCGCGCCGATGTTGGGCGCCTCCACCTTCAGCTTCAAGCCACCATCATTGCTGCCGCCGGAAGTATCCTGCGGAGGACGCGGCGGCTTGCCCGCCATGATGTCATCAATCTGGCCGGCATCGATCGTTTCATACTTGATCAAGGCATCCGCCATGGCATCGAGAACGGCGCGATGACTCACCAGCATGTCCTTGGCCTTGTTGTAGCAACGATCAATCACGGCACGGATCTCGTTGTCGATATCCATGGCGGTCTGGGCCGACACATTCTTGCGCTGGGTGACGGAACGACCCAGGAACACCTCGCCTTCGTCCTCGTCATAGAGCAGGGGACCGAGTTTCTCGGACAAGCCCCATTTGGTGACCATGTTGCGGGCGAGTTCGGTTGCGCGCTGGATATCATTGGAGGCGCCGGTGGTGACGCCGTCAAAGCCCAAGGTCAATTCTTCGGCGATGCGGCCGCCAAAAAGGGAACAGATCATCGACTCGATACCGCGCTTGGAGCGGGAGTAGCGGTCCGCTTCCGGCAGGAACATCGTGACCCCCAGGGCGCGGCCACGGGGAATGATCGAGACCTTGTACACCGGGTCATGCTCGGGCAACAGGCGGCCGACAATGGCATGGCCGGCTTCATGGTAGGCGGTATTCCGCTTTTCTTCTTCGGACATCACCATCGATTTGCGCTCGGCGCCCATCAGGATCTTGTCCTTGGCCAATTCGAATTCGCGCATGCAGACCGCTTTGTTGTTGCTGCGGGCGGCGAACAAGGCGGCCTCGTTGACCAGATTGGCAAGGTCGGCCCCGGAGAAGCCAGGCGTACCCCGGGCAATCAGGCCGGCATCCACGTCATCCCCCAACGGCACCTTGCGCATGTGCACCTTGAGAATCTGCTCGCGGCCCCGGATGTCCGGCAGTCCGACCACGACCTGGCGGTCAAAACGGCCGGGACGCAACAGGGCGGCATCCAGCACATCAGGACGGTTGGTGGCGGCAATGATGATGATCCCCTCATTGCCCTCGAACCCGTCCATCTCCACCAGCAACTGGTTCAGGGTCTGCTCGCGCTCATCATGTCCACCTCCCAGCCCGGCGCCGCGCTGGCGGCCGACCGCGTCGATTTCATCGATAAAAATGATGCACGGCGCCTGCTTCTTGGCCTGCTCGAACATGTCGCGAACGCGCGAGGCGCCGACACCGACGAACATTTCGACAAAATCAGAACCGGAAATCGTGAAGAACGGTACCTTGGCTTCGCCGGCAATCGCCTTGGCCAGCAACGTCTTGCCGGTGCCGGGAGGACCAACCATGAGCACGCCGCGCGGTATCTTGCCGCCCAGCCGCTGGAATTTGGAGGGGTCGCGCAGGAACTCGACGATTTCCTGCACGTCTTCCTTGGCCTCGTCACAACCGGCCACGTCGGTGAAGTTGGTCTTGATCTGATCCTCGGACAGCATCCGCGCCCGCGACTTGCCAAAGGTCATGGGGCCGCCACGGCTTCCCCCGCCGCCCTGCATCTGGCGCATGAAGAACATGAACAGCAGGACGATCAGCACCACCGGGAAGCTGGCGACCAGCAATTGCATCCAGACACTCTGCTGCTCCGGGGCGGCACCTTCGACGGTCACCTTCTTGTCGAGCAACTTGCCCATCAGGTCCGGATCGGCAATGGAGGGGCGCACCGTCTCGAACTTGTCGCCGTTCATCCGCTCACCGGAAATGGTCAGGCCGTCAATGCGCACGCGCTTGACATCGCCGTTGCCGACCGAAGTGACAAACTCGGAATAGTTCAGGCTCTTGGTGGGTGCCTGCTGGTTGAAATTGCTGAACACGAAGACCAGGATTCCGGCAATCACCAGCCACAGCAGCAAATTTTTCATCATGTCGTTCAAGGGTCACTATCCTAAGGCTTTACAACTGCTTGGAAGCCACTATTTCCCCGACGGGGTCCAGGTCGCCGACCACGGGTCAAGGCTATTTTGCCCTGAAGCCGGCGGCCAGCAGGTACATTTCTCGTGAACGCGCCCGCGAGGCATCCGGCTTGCGGCTCTTCAGCGTGCCGAAATGCCGCAGTATTTCCTTGCGGTATTCCTCATAGCCTTCGCCCTGAAACACCTTGACCAGAAACCGGCCATCAGGCTTGAGCACGCGCACGGCAAAATCCAGCGCCAGCTCGCACAGGTACATGGACCGGGGCTGGTCCATCGCGGCATTACCGGAAGTATTGGGGGCCATATCCGAAATTACAAGGTCGACCGGACGGCCGTTAAGCATGTCAAGCAGGCGATCAAAGACTTCCTGTTCCCGAAAGTCGCCCTGCAGGAAGTTGACATCGGGCAAGGGGTCCATTTCCAGGATGTCGGAGGCGATCACCATGCCGCCCGCTCCGCAGAGCCGCGCCGCGATCTGCGACCAACTGCCCGGCGCGGCGCCCAAATCGACGACCGTCATGCCCGGCCGGATCAATTTGTCCTTTTCCTGGATTTCAAGGAGCTTGTAGGCGGCGCGCGCACGGTAACCGTCCTTCTGAGCGCGCTGGACATAAGGGTCTTCGAAATGCTCTTTCAGCCAGTCCTTGCTGCTTTTACTGAGATTCCGGTTGTTGATGCGTACCGCCACAATGCGTGAAACCTGAACTTGGGTTAAAATAACCGCTCTTTTTAACAAGTTTCGAGCCTTTTCGCCATGCCTTTGTCCATAACCGAGAAAAAACGCTACCGTCAGATCGGCCATCAGCTGAATCCCGTTGTCTTGCTGGGAGGCCAGGGATTGACCGAGGGCGTACTGGCGGAAATCGAGCGCGCCCTGGAAGATCACGAATTGATCAAGGTCCGGATCGGCGGCGAGGACCGTGAGGCGCGTCGGGAAGCGATCGATCTGATCACGGCGCAAACCCGCAGTGAGGCGGTGCAGGTCATCGGCAAATTGGTCCTGCTGTACCGCAAGGCAAAGCAGCCGCACCCCAAACTGTCCAACATCCTGCGCCATAGCGCCTCCTGAGCGGCGGCAGGCCGGCGGCTGATCCCACCGACGGCCCGGGAACCCATCACCGGCCGGGCAGTTCCCGACCGGCAGGCCCTATAACAACAAGACGGGATGACCACTATGCTCCATCGCCTGATCCTGCTTTTCCTGCTGATGCCCGCCCTGCCCGCGCTGGGGGCGCCCGATGACAGCGGCAACGATCTGGACGCCTTGCGCAGTCGCATGAGCCGGGAATGGCTGCTGGTGAAGAATGACCGATTGCACAAGATACGCACCTATGCCCGGCTGGAGGACGGCAAGCGCTACCGCTCGTTCAAGGTCGAGGCGGTGATCGATTCGCGGATGGAGCCGGTGGCGAGGGTACTGCTGGACTTTCCCAACTACACGCGCTGGTTCTGGAAAACACAGGAAGCCCGCCTGCTGCGCCAGGAGTCCCCAACCGAGTATTTTGTCTACATGAAGCATGATGCCCCCTATGGTCTGCCCGACCGGGACACGGTATTGAAAGCGACCGTCGAGACACAAGCCAAGGGCCGGCCGTATGCCACGCTGAAAACGACAGCGGTTCCAGACCTGATCCCGGTCAAGCCGCCGCTGGTGCGGATCATCGCCGAGGAGATGACGATCCGCATCACCCCCGTGGCCAGGAATCAGGTGGAAATCCATGTCGAGGGCTATTTTGATCCGGGCGGGGTGGTGCCGCCGTGGGCCGCCAACCTGGTGCAACGCAACGCGCCCTACGCCGTGATGTTGGCCATACAGGACATGACGGGGCGGGAAGAATACCGCCAGGGCCGGACACCCCTGCCTTTCACGGTTTACGAATTCGGCAACCTGCCCTGATCCGCAAGCCCATCCGCTTCGCATCAGCGCCAGCCCGCTGAGCGTCTGCCATCGCGCCGACATATCGGCGGGATAACATGGCCCCGCCGGTATTGTCGCCAGGCAGCGCCCCATCCGGGTGCAACCGCCCCGGATTAGTGCGCCAGAATGCCCCAACCCCCCGCGCAGGGGCCGTCGAGTCATGGCACAACTCTTGCTTAATACCGTGAATGCCTTTTTCACCCGCAGACAGGAGCTTCTGCCGTGTCCATCCATGTAGCCCTGAATCATGTCACCCATTACCGCTACGACCGGCCAATCAACCTGGGGCCGCAGATCGTGCGCCTGCGCCCGGCGCCTCATTGCCGGACCCGCATTCTTTCGTACTCGCTGAAGGTCACGCCGGAGAAGCATTTCGTCAATTGGCAGCAGGATCCCCAGTCCAACTATCTGGCTCGACTGGTCTTTCCGGAGAAGACCACGGAATTCCGGGTGGAAGTGGACGTGGTGGCTGAGATGTCAGTGATCAACCCTTTCGATTTCTTCCTGGAGCCGCATGCCGAGAAAATCCCTTTCGACTACCGCGATGAAGCGCTGCTGCATGAGCTGGCACCCTATCTGGTGAAAACGGAGGCGACGCCGGCATTCGCCACCTATCTGGCCGGGATTCCCCGCGAACCGAAAGCCACGGTCAACTTCCTGGTGGAACTGAACCAGCGGGTCTATCAGGACGTCAATTACCTGATCCGACTGGAACCCGGCGTGCAGACGCCGGAGGAAACGCTGGCAAAGGCCTCGGGGTCGTGCCGTGACTCGGCCTGGCTGCTGGTGCAGCTGTTGCGGCATCTGGGGATGGCGGCGCGCTTCGTGTCTGGCTACCTGATCCAGCTGACGCCCGATGTGAAATCGCTGGATGGCCCTTCCGGGCCGGCGGCCGACTTCACCGACCTGCACGCCTGGTGCGAGGTCTACCTGCCAGGCGCGGGCTGGGTGGGGCTGGATCCGACCTCCGGTCTCTTCGCCGGGGAAGGCCACCTACCGCTGGCCTGCAGCCCGGAGCCTTCCTCGGCTGCGCCAATCTCCGGTCTGGTCGACGAGTGTGAGGTGGAATTCGAACACCGGATGAAGGTGGAACGCCTCTGGGAAGCACCGCGCGTCACCAAGCCCTACAGCGACGCGCAATGGGCCGCCATCGAAGCGTTGGGCCACGACATTGACCGCCATCTGCGCGAACGGGACGTGCGCCTGACCATGGGCGGCGAGCCGACTTTTGTCTCCATTGATGATCCGGACGGCGAAGAGTGGAACACCGCCGCGCTGGGGCCAACCAAGCGTTATCGGGCGCAGGAACTGTACCGCCGTCTGCGCGACAAATATGCGCCGCAAGGGCTTTGCCATTTCGGACAGGGCAAGTGGTATCCCGGCGAGCAATTGCCACGCTGGTCGTTGAACTGTTTCTGGCGCAAGGACGGCGAGCCGGTTTGGCTGGACAGCAGCCTTTATGCCGATGAGCGCCAGCAGTACGGCGCGGACGCGGCGCTGGCATCCGAATTCCTTCACGGCCTGAGCGCCCGGCTGGGGCTGGACAGCCAGTATGTCTTTCCCGCCTACGAAGACGCCTTCTACTTCCTGTGGAAAGAACGGAAACTGCCGGTCAACGTCGACCCCCTGGACAACCGCCTCAGCGATCCGATGGAGCGGGCGCGGCTGTCCAAGGTGTTCAGCCAGGGGCTGGACCGGGTGATCGGCCACGTGCTCCCCCTGGCGCGCAACGTCACCACCAGCGCCTGGCAGACCGGGCCGTGGTTCCTGCGTGGTGAGCGCTGCTTCCTGATTCCCGGCGACTCTCCGATTGGCTACCGCCTGCCGCTGGAGTCCCAGCCCTGGGTCAGCGAAGGCGATTATCCCTACATTCACCAGCCCGATCCGGGTCAAGCCTTTCCCCGGCTGAAAGCGCACGCGGAATTGCGGCATCAGTCACTGCACCGGACACTGCCAGGGGAAGCGCTGAAGACCGTGCCGCTGGCGAAGCAATCGGCCGCCCAGTTGACCCGCACCGCCCTCTGCGCCGAGCCGCGCGACGGCAAGCTGTACCTGTTCATGCCGCCGTTGTCGCAGTTGGATGACTACCTGGAACTGGTGACCGCCATCGAAGCCACCGCCGCTGACCTGGGCATGCCGGTGGTGCTGGAAGGGTACGAGCCGCCTGCCGACCCCCGTCTGGCGCACTTCCGCATCACCCCCGATCCCGGCGTCATTGAAGTCAACATCCATCCGGCGGCGGATTGGGGCGATCTGGTGGAACGCACGACACACCTGTACGAGGCGGCCCACCAGTCGCGACTGACCACGGAAAAATTCATGGTCGACGGCCGTCATACCGGTACCGGCGGCGGCAACCATTTCGTACTGGGCGGAGCGACGCCTCCGGATTCGCCCTTCCTGCGGCGCCCGGACCTGCTGCGCAGCCTGATCAGTTACTGGCACAACCACCCGTCGCTGTCCTACCTTTTCTCGGGCCTGTTCATCGGTCCTACCTCGCAGGCTCCGCGCGTGGACGAGGCCCGCAATGACTCGCTTTACGAAATGGAGATCGCGTTCAAGCAGTTCCCCCAACCCGGCGCGGGCTGCCCGCCGTGGCTGGTGGACCGGCTGCTGCGCAACCTGTTGATCGATGTGACCGGCAACACGCACCGCGCCGAATTCTGCATCGACAAGCTGTATTCACCGGACGGCCCGACCGGTCGTCTGGGCCTGCTGGAATTGCGCGCTTTCGAAATGCCGCCGCACGCCCGCATGAGCCTGGCCCAGCAACTGCTGCTGCGAGGTCTGGTGGCGCGCTTCTGGGAGACCCCCTATGCCCCGGAAAGACTGGCACGCTGGGGCACCGAACTGCACGACCGCTTCCTGCTGCCACATTTCGTGCGCCAAGATTTCAATGATGTCATCACGGAATTGCGC
>CAZPZK010000030.1:0-15173 GCA_964591095.1 uncultured Moraxellaceae bacterium
ATGTACCCCAGACACATCACGCCTCAACTGGAGGCCGCCTTGCAGGATACCCCGGTGATCCTGCTCAATGGCGCACGGCAAACCGGCAAGAGCACGCTGGCACAAACCCTGCTGGTGAACCCCGCCTATCGCTACCTGACGCTGGATGACACCGTGGTGCTGGCCGCCGCCCGCCGCGACCCCGCCGGTTTCATTGGCGGTCTGGGTGGGTCGGTCATTCTCGATGAAGTCCAGCGCGCGCCTGAACTGTTCCTGGCTATCAAGGCCGAGGTTGACCGTCAGCGCACGCCCGGTCGTTTCCTGCTCACCGGCTCGGCCAATGTGTTGCTGCTGCCGCAAGTCGCCGACTCGCTGGCGGGGCGCATGGAAATCCTGTCGTTATGGCCGTTGTCGCAAGCCGAGATGGGCGGCGACGCCGGATTCAACCGGGTGGACTGGCTGTTTGAAGGCGATATCGGCGCGCGCCGGCTGCCGCCTTGTGACCGCACTGATCTGGCGGATCGGTTGTTGAAGGGCGGCTTCCCCGAAGCGGCATCCCGCCCGGCGGAAGCGCGGCGGACGGCATGGTTCGACAGTTATTTCCAGGCCATTTTGCAGCGCGATGTGCGGGATCTGGCCCAACTGGAACAGTTGGCGGAAATGCCGCATCTGCTGCAATTGCTGGCCATGCGTTCCGGCAGCCTGTTGAATTTCGCGGAATTGTCCCGCGCCTGCGCCTTGCCGCAAACCACGCTGAAGCGCTACTTCACGCTGCTGGAAACGTTGTTCCTGGTGGCGCGCCTGCCGTCGTGGGAGCGCAATCCCGGCAAGCGGCTGGTGAAGGCGCCGAAGGTGTTCCTGCCGGACAGCGGCCTGCTGGCGCATCTGGCCGGGTGGACGGCGGAGGGGCTGGCGCGGCAACCCGGACTGCCGGGCGGTTTGGTGGAAACCTTTGTGTTGTCCGAACTGTCGAAGCATCTGGCGTTTTCCCGGTTGCGCCTCGGGTTGTGGCATTACCGGACGCAGGGTAATCAGGAAGTGGATTTTGTGCTGGAAGACCGGACCGGCGGGCTGGTGGGGGTGGAGGTGAAGGCCAGCGCCTCGGTGGATGGCAAGGACTTCAAGGGCTTGCTGCATTTGCAGGAAACCGAGCCGGGGCGGTTCCGGCGCGGGGTGGTACTGTATGCGGGGCGGGAGGTGGTGCCGTTCGGGGACGGGTTGTGGGCGGTGCCGTTGTCGATGTGGTGGGGGTAGTGTCTGCTATCTGAAGGCTGTCTCCAGCCTCACATCGCTATGACCAGTAAGAGAGCACTTGTGACATCATTCGGCTTGGAGCGGTGCCTTTCCATTAATCAATATCATTACCTGATTCTTTCGTGCCCGTGGGTAACGTGCCATCCCCGAGTGTTTTCTCCCTTATGTGTGCCCTGAGCTCTTCGATTTCTTCCTCAATCATTCGGTTTAACTTTTGCGCTGATACCTTTGAAAGTGATGAAGCCAGAGCGATGGCGTGTGGAGCCATCATGAACCATCCCGGTAATTTAATGCGATTAGTCATGGTCGTGGCTATCTGATTCTGGTGGAAAAAAAGATATGACTAAATTGTCAACCTTCCAATTATATCGGGCTTTAGTACCCTCAATGACGTCCTCAATGTCTTTGGGATCATAAGTGGAGCGTGCCTTCTCGATGTTGGAAAACTCCTTGTCAAACTCCGTTTTCAGCTTTCGGATTTTTAGAATCAACTGAACAGCATCAAGGATTCGCTCACCATGCTTAAAAGCGATCTGAACCTCATCCACCGTTTGGCCATGAGTTGGTGGCTTTTCCGCTCTGTCCCTGATTTCCGCCCGTAAATCCTCAAGGATGGATTTACCTTTGTGATGTGTCATGATCTATCCTCGCTGCGATCGTGCGTGGAAAATTAGCCTGCTTGTCGTATGCGATCTCTAATGTAGAGTTGTTTGCTGATAGCGTCGGGGTCACCCGGTTCTCCCAAAAGAATCTCTTCAAAAAGGGGCTGGCTTGCCTGAAGGATTGGCAGAACCATGCCACTATGTGACAGGCTGAGTGCACTTACTGCTATCGTGCCAGCACCAAGGATTATTCGACCGTTTCTCTCCCGTTGAGCGGCATATATATCATTGTGGAGGGCATAATTGGAATACTGCTCGGCATGCTTTAGGGTCTTGGGTAATTCAGCCAGCAGACAGCCAAACCCCCAGCTAAGAATAGAGCACTGGTCTGAAGTTGCCTGCAAGGTATCTTGCGAAACTTCAATTCCGTTGGTAATTACATCTTTTGGAAGATCAAGGTAGTCACCGAAGGCCTCACAACGCTCACGAACTTTCGCATTGGAGACATCGGAGTGGCGGATAATAAAACTGAATACCTTATAGCAGTCTTCCTTCGATGTCAGTTTGGATGGCACTGCGAGTTTCTTTGATGGGTCACAATCAATATGCCTATTGAAAGCCTCAATGTATTTAGCCTCATTGAAGGCAATACCGTGTTCTTTGCAAAGAGCTTGAACCGCACGCTGGGTGCGGACATTGTTTGTGCCGTTAATATAAGCGAGCCATTGGGTAAAAAATTCCCGATACTTCGAAGCCTGATACCAGCGCATCGAAACATCCAGCAAAATAGGTGATAATTGAAGAGCGGCAGCTGTTAATGCAGCCCCTTCGTTTATTCTGCCGAGTTTTTCATTATGTAGGCGCAATTTCTCAGAGGACTGGGATGGGGCGAATAATTTGAAGTTTTTTTCAAGCCAGGTGAGTGAATTATTATAGCGATTGTTTTCGCGCGCGGTAAAAATATCCGCCAAGGATGTAACTATTTTTTCATTGAGCTGTAGGAATCCGGGGTTATCTTTCAATAAAGTGTAAAGGCCAGACTGTGAAAGAATGTTGCCTGACTGAACGATTTGATTCGTAAAAAGATCTTTGTGCTCTGATTTAATCAGATTAAATTCTTGATGGTCGGTGTTCTGTGTCATGTTCACTTCTCCACAATGGTTAATTGGCTGGACGCTATTTGTAGTAAATCAAATGGACAAAGTTCGAATTTACCTTTCCACCCACTTCCTCATCCCCACACACTCCGGCCACCGATCCTTGTCCATCCCCTTCAGCGCCCTCACCAGCCGCCGCATCGGACTACCCTCCGGAAAGCCGTCCAGCCGCAAATCCTCGATCCCTGCTAACCACCCCGACAAACCTTCCAGTGACAGGAACTCCAGAAACAACGCTATCATCCCGGCGTCATCCAACCCCAACTCCGGACCGGCTGCTTGCTTTAACCAGTGTATCACCGGCCAATCCACGCGCAACTGCCTCAACCCCGCAAAGGTTGTCGGCCATTCCTCCCGGGGTATCCGGCGAACCCGGCGCACCAGATTGATCGGTCGGCAAACAAAACCTGCATCAGTAGTGTCAACAAGACCTCCATCCGCTTTAGCAGGCTTGTTGGGAAAGAGTCGATTGGCCAGACTGGATAGTAACCGAGTTACCGGCCCGCTTGATTTTGGCTTGCTATCCGCTGATTTCCAATTTTGGAGTATGGGTGATCGAGTGATCCCCGGCATATCCATCACTGATGCACTTATGAAATGGTGGCACACGATCCCCACCCCACCCCAGCCCGCCGGCATCATTTGCCGGATCACCACCTGCCGAGGCAGATCATCGCACTTTTCCCCATCCGCTCGTTCCAGCACCATCACCGCCGCCGTCAACTCATTCAGCAAGCGGTGTTCAAGCGACAAGATCAAGGCCTGTTTCCGTTCACCCCGGCGCAGCAAAGCCCGCGCCTCCGACGCCGCGATCACGCGCATCAGCACGTCCGGATCGCCACCTGAAATTACCGGCACCTCTCCCAGACAAATCTCATCCGCGCCGTCCTCCGGGACGCCCAGCAACCGAATCTGGCCTGTAACCGGTTTGCGGAAGCGCGCGTGCACCAGCAAGGTATCCCCGTCGAAAACGGTGGCGGGGAGGACGGATTGCCATTCCGGATCACATGGCGACGGCCATTGCAGCCGCAGCCGGTTGACCCGCTGTGCACCCAGGCGTTCCGACATACGCACCATGGCACCGCTGATTTCGCGCGGGGCCGCCACCCATTCGCAGGCACCGCCGGTTGCTTCAGCCAGCTCCCGCAACAATGATTCCGCCGGGCTGAGGCCGATGCCGACCACAAATACCCGCTGCCCCGAGTTCCGCGCCGCCGCGATGGTTTCGTCCACCGCCTCAATCGCGCCATCGGTGAGCAACAGCACATCACTCTTCGCGGCCATGTCCAGTGCAAACACCGATCGCAAGGCCTGAGACATTTCGGTCCCGCCCAGGTCGGCTTCCAGCTTTTCCACCCATTCCCATCCAAACTGGCGACCCAGTAAGTCCATGGGTTGAAAACCGTAACCGGCATGAATGCAAGTCGAGCCAAACCGGGAAAAGGTCATGTGATCCTGATCGGTCATCCCGGCAATGAAATCCGTCAAGGCCTGGCGCACCATCCGGATGCTGTTACCGGCCATGGAGCTGGAACAGTCCACCAGCACCTTGATCCGCCTCGGCCGGGCTGAAACCTGAGGCAGCCGGGGGCAAAATCCCGCCATCACCACTCCGTGTCCCTTTGGCGTTTTGGCGCCGGTAGCCAAGGCGTGTTCCGAAAATCCGGACAGGCCCAATACGAAATCCCGATCCAGCCAGGCCGGTCCCCCCAAGGTGATTTCCCGACCGTCCTCCGACGTCGTAACTTGTATGGCATGGCTGGGAGAGTGGATATCCGCCGCCGTCAGCGCACCGGTGATGCGCACGGTGATGGCAAACGGGTATTCCGCCAGCAGGTCGGGGGAGGGCGATTGCCAAGGCTCGGTAACTGGCTGATTCGCATAGCGCGGGGCGATCACCGTGGGCACCACCAGTCGCAGCGTGTCGCCGCTGAAGCGCAGTTCCCGGGCGTAACGGATGTGCAGGCGGCAAGTTTCTCTGGGAGCCAGGTTGCCCAGACTGACGTGCCACTGCCCGTTGCCCCGGTCCTCCAGCAGAATCGCCGTGTCGCCCTGGGCCAAGGCGTTTTCATAATTCATCGCCGCGACGGTTTTCTCGCGGACCACCGCCGTCAGCCGACGTTCCCCCAGCCAGGCTTCCACCTCCAGCAGTTGCGAATCCCAAGGCACGGGAAAGCCGTAGAGGATTTCCAGTGTCTCGGTATTTGGGTTGAAGAAGTGCTGTTCCACCGACACCGTGTACAGCGCGTCATCCACCTCGGCCTTCACCGCAACCCGTTGCAGTTCGAGAGGCCGGTTGTAGCGGTCCCTGACCACGGTACAGGGGGTGACGTCTTCCATCGGCATGTGCTGCTGGGGTGTCATCGTGTTTCTCCTGACGGAGGGTGGTCGGCGGAGCCGTTCGCAAGCCGTTGCTCATAGACAGCCAGCACATCCTGGCAGAACCCGCGCAGTTGTTCCGGTGTCAGCCGGGTGCGGCCGGGGTCAATCACCAGTTCAAGCCCGTCGGCCAGATGCAGATGACTGCGCACCGACACCGTACCGGGGCTTGGCGCGCGCGCGGGAACTTCGGGCGGTTCGCCATGCAGCAATTCCCGGATGCGCTCAAGCGACAGTCCCGCCTCGCTCCATTTGCGGATGCTCAGCAACTGGTCCAGATGCCGGTGCTCGTAGCGCGCGGCGCGGGTTTCGCCCGTGGGTCGGTCCAGCAACCCGATCTGCATGTAGTAACGGGCGGTGCGGGGGTTCACGCCGGTCAGCCCGCAGAGCTCGTTCAGGGTGTAGCTGCCGGACCCGTTGTTATCACTGTTCATGGAGTGCGGGGTCAATCGCCGAACCACGTGCGCAGTTTGACGGTGGCCTTGTGCTTGACATCGTTGTTGATGTAGGCCGCCGCCGTACCCAGCGCGGCGGTCAGCACGCCGAGATCATCGACATAGCCGCCAGGGAGGAAGTCGGGGATGGCGTCGATGGGCATGATGAAATAGGACAGCGCTCCAAAGATCGCGGTCTTGACCCAGACCGGGGTTTCGGGCCGCTGCGCGGCGTAGTACAGCCACAGCGCCTTTTCGATGACCTCGCGACCGGCCGTGGCCACGGTTTTCCCGATCTTGCTCCAGAAGCTGTTTTCGCTGAAGTTGCTCATGATGACACCTCGCAGTGGCGTGAAGCTGGTGGATGAATCAAGGCGAAGTCACGATGGCTTGCGCCTATGCTTGTCTTTTCTTTGGTCAGTCCGTTAGGTTCATTTTTACGCTCTTTTATTTGAACAGTAAAGGTGTTTTTAAGTGGTGTTTCAAATCTGTGTGGGCTCGGTCGGACTACCCCAACGCGACTTGAACACGAATAAACATTCAAGTTATCGTCCCTCCGCCTAGCCGTATCCAACCCGTATCCCGGGTCCCTCCGGCGCCGGTCGCGGCCACCCCGTGACCGTATCCCCCAGATCCGACACTCCCGACGGACCGCATCATGCCCCAATACACCGCCCCCCTGCGCGACATGAATTTCGTCCTGCATGAGCTGCTTCACGTCCAGGAAAACTACCGCCGCCTGCCCGTCTTCGCCGACACCGACCGCGACACCCTCGACAGCATCCTGGCCTTGGCCGCGAAGTTCAACGAAAACGAACTCTCGCCCCTCAACCGCTCCGGCGACGAGGAAGGCTGCACCTTCGACCACGGCGTTGTCCGCACACCGAAGGGGTTCAAGGAAGCCTACGCCCAGTACACCGAACTGGGCGTAGGCGCGCTGGCCGAACCGGTGTCGCGCGGCGGTTCCGGCCTGCCCGCCACGCTGGCCGCCGCTTGCAACGAGATGATCGGCGGCGCCAACCGCGCCTGGGGCATGTATCCCTGCCTCAACCACGGCGCCATCAAGACGCTGGTGCATCACGGCAGCGCCGAACAACAGCGTGACTTCCTGCCCAAACTGGTGTCCGGTGAATGGCTGGCCACCATGTGCCTGACCGAGTCGCACGCCGGGTCCGATCTGGGGCTGGTGCGCACCCGCGCTGAAGCGCGCGCGGACGGCACTTACGCCATCACCGGCACCAAGATCTTCATCTCCGGCGGTGAACACGACTTCACCGATAACATTGTTCACATTGTGCTGGCGCGCCTGCCGGACGCCCCGAAGGGCACCAAGGGCATCTCGCTGTTTCTGGTGTCGAAGCACCACCTCAACGCCGACGGTTCGCTGGGCGAACGCAACGCGGTCAGCTGCGGCTCCATCGAACACAAGATGGGCCTGAAGGGCTCCGCCACCTGCGTGATGAACTTCGACGGCGCCACCGGCACGCTGATCGGCCAGCCCAACAAGGGCCTCAGTTACATGTTCCTGTTCATGAACTCCGCCCGGCTGGGCGTGGCGCTGCAGGGTGTGGCGGGCATGGAAGCGACCTGGCAGGCCTCGCTGGCCTACGCCCGGGACCGGCTGGCGATGCGCGCGCTATCCGGCCCGCAGTGTCCGGACCAGCCCGCCGACCCCATCGTCGTCCATCCCGCCGTGCGGGCGCTGCTGCTGACGCAGAAGGCCTTCACCGAGGCCGGGCGCGCGCTGGTGTACTGGCTGGCCACGCAGGAAGACGTGCTGCTGGGCAGCGACGACGAGGCGCAGCGCCGTCACGCCGACGCCGTGCTGGGCCTGATGACGCCCATCGCCAAGGCGGTGCTGACCGAGCTGGGGCTGGAGGCGGCGAAGCAGGCATCCAGATTTACGGCGGCCACGGCTTCATCCGCGAATGGGGCATGGAACAGATGGCGCGCGACGCCCGCGTGGCCACGTTGTACGAAGGCACCACCGAGATCCAGGCGCTGGACCTGCTGGGCCGCAAGGTGCTGGCCACACAGGGGCAATCGCTACAACTGATCACGGGTGAAATCCGCGCCTTTTGCCAAGTCGAAGAAGGCAACCCGGCGGTGGCGGAATTCCTGCCGGTGCTGCGGGCCCTGTGCGAGGAATGGGAAGGCCTGACCCTGCGCATCGGCGCGAAGGCGATGCTGAATCCGGACGAGGTGGGCGCGGCAGCGGTGGATTACCTGTATTTCGCCGGTTATGTGGTGCTGGCGTGGTTCCAGGCGCGCATGGCGGCAGTTGCGGCGAAGGCGCTGGCCCAAGGCACCCCGGAGTCGGATTTCTACGAAGCGAAGATCCACACCGCGCGCTTCTACTTCCACCGCATTCTGCCTCGCACGCACGGGCATGTGCAGGCCATCGACGCCGGGCTGGACACGCTGATGCCGGTGAAATTCTTCTGAGATTGCGGAGCTGATTACCATGAAAGAAGCCGTGATTATCGACACCGTTCGCACGCCCATCGGCCGCGGTCATGCCGAAAAGGGCAGCCTGCGCGGCTGGCATCCGGTCAACCTGTACGCCCACGCCATCGACGCGCTGTTGCAGCGCACCGGGCTGGACCCGGCGAAGGTGGAGTCGCTGATCACCGGCTGTGTCACCGCGCGCGGCGAGCAGGGCAACAACGTGTCGCGGCTGGCGGGCTTGCTGTCGAAGCTGCCGCCGTCCACCGACGCTTTTACGGTGGTGCGCGCCTGCGGGTCATCGCAGGAGGCGGCGCATCTGGCGGCGCTGAAGGTGTTGGCCGGGGATGCCGAGTACGTGATCGCGGGCGGGGTGGAGAGCATGGGCCGGGTGCCGATGTTTTCCGATATCGGCACGCACGACAATGTGAATGCGGACCTGAAGCGGAAATACGAGATCATCCATCAGGGCGAATCCACCGAGCGCCTGTGTGACATCCACGGGCTGACGCAGGACGATTTGGACGGCTTTGCCGTGGAATCGCACCGCAAGGCCTGGGCGGCGCAGCAGGCCGGGTTGTTCCGTTCGCAGATCGCGCCGCTGACCGGGCTGGATGCCGCCGGGCAGGCGGTGACGGTGGACACCGACGAAGGTATCCGGCCGTCGGTGGATGTGGCGAAGATGGCGACGCTGCCGCGTCCGTTCCGGCCGGGGTCGGGGCTGATTTCGGCGGGTAATGCCTCGCAGATTGCCGACGGGGCGGGGGTATTGCTGATTGCCGACCGCGCGGCGGCGGAGCGAGACGGTTTGCGGCCGAGGGCGCGGATTCTGGCGCGGGTGTGCGCGGCGGGGGATCCGACGCTGGCGTTGATGGAGGTGATTCCGGCGACGCAGCGGGCGGTGCGGAAGGCGGGGCTGTCGCTGGCGGATATCGATCTGTTCGAGGTGAACGAGGCCTTTGCGCCGGTGCCGCTGATCTGGATGAAGGCGCTGGGGATTCCGGCGGAGAAGGTGAATGTGAATGGCGGAGCGATTGCGCACGGGCATCCGCTGGGGGCGACGGGGGCGATTTTGATGGGCAAGCTGCTGGCGGAGATGGAGCGGCGGGGAGCGCGGTACGGGTTGCAGACGATGTGCATTGCGCAGGGGATGGCGACGGCGACGGTGATTGAGCGGTTATGACCAAGCCTGCGTAGGGGCGCAGTGCCTGCGCCCTTCGTCGCCGAACATGCCGTGAATGCCTAAATGACCTCCCTGTTCGTCCGCGAGGGCGCAGGCACTGCGCCCCTACGGTCAGTCTGGGAAAAATCTGGTCTGCCCTCGTCGTCAGAATTCCGGGCGTGCCCGCCACGTGAGAACGGCCTGCCAAAGAGAGACTACAAAGGTGCCGACGATCACGGCAATGGAGACGGGCAGATGGAATTGCGTGAATCTTGCGATCGCAAAGGCAGCGTGGATGGGCAAGACAACCCCTGAAAGCGCGGCGATCAGGAATGAGCCCCGCCAAACGCTATGCCGTGACAGCCCCCTCGAAAGAACTACTTGACAGCATCCCACAAATCAAAAACTATTGTCCTTCGTCCATGAATCATGGACAAAAGGACGCCAACGCCCATGAAAAGCCAAGACATCGTACTGCTGCTGAAACTGGTCTGCCTCGAACGGCAACAGCGCGCCCAGGCAGGCGCACCGTCAAAGGCCGAATTGATCGTCCCTGTGGATTGGTGGGGCTGGCAGGGTGGCGGAGAGCTGCCAGCCCCCAATCCAAGCCATGACAACTACACCGTCCGTGGCCTGTCCGAAACCACCGGCATCAGCAAATCCGAAATCAGCGGCGCCCTGCGTCGTTGCATGGATGTCGGTTTGGCAAAGCCGGATCGCAAAACCGGGGAGCCCAGAGCCAACACCAAAGCCTTGTTCGAGCTGATTGCCTACGGTATCCGCTATGTGTTTCCCGCCAAGCCCGGTCCCATCGTGCGAGGCATTCCGACTGCGTACGCAGCGCCGGTACTGTCGGGCAAGCTGATGTCCGCCGGAGAGCATATTTGCGTCTGGGAGGACGCCTTCGGCCAGCAACAGGGCCAGTCGGTCATGCCGTTGTTCAAAACAGTCCCGCTGGCCGTGCGCCGGGATGCCGAACTCTATGCCATGCTGGCGCTGGTCGATTCCATCCGGCTGGGTCAGGAGCGCGAGTCTGCTCTGGCGAAAGGATTACTGGAAAAATATCTGCGAGGGAATGCCCGATGACGGCAACGCATCATGTACTGGAAAGCATGCTGGACACGGTGGCCGCCGCGCTGGGGCCCGATTTGTGCCGGGAAATGGCGTTTGTTGGCGGATGCACTACCGCGCTGATGCTGACGGACGAGGTCAGCCGGGAATCGGTGCGTTTTACCGATGATGTGGACCTGATCATCCACGTACTGGGATTCCCGGACTGGATGGCGAAGCAGGCGATCCTGAAACAGAAAGGATTCACCCAGAGCCCGGATGACGAAGTGATCTGCCGCATGCGGTTGCAAAGCGGGTTGTCGCAACCCCTTATTGTCGATTTCATGCCGGATGACGAGCAAATACTGGGCTTCAGTAACCGCTGGTACGCGCAGGCGCTGCAAACGGCAGCGCCCCGCCTGCTGTCATCCGGACGGGAAATCCGCGTTGTATCGCCGGTATTTTTCATCGCAACCAAGTTGGAGGCTTTCCTTGGACGGGGTAATAACGACCCCTTGTCCAGCCGCGATATCGAAGACATTCTCACCGTGGTGGATGGCCGCGAAAGTCTGGCGCCGGAAATCCGCGAGGCGGAGGAGGCGTTGAAGACCTGCATTGCGGCACAGTTGGCCGACCTGATGCAAAACCCGGATTTTGACTACGCCGTACAGCCGGCTGCCCGCAACAACCGCGCCCGCGAGGCGTTGATTTTCAAGCGGTTGGAAAACATCGCACAATGGCGGGAGGACGCTTCAATAGCGCGTATACAGGGTCAGGTAGGCACATAACCTGTTGTAGGGGCGCATCGCATGCGCCCTTCGTCGGCGAACAGGTGACGAATTTCGGCGAAAACCCTGATTTCCCCACAGAGTATGCTGGGCTTCCGCCCGATCCACGGGGCATCAACGATTTTGCGGAAAACCGGCGTGTTCGTCGGAGAGGGCGCATGCGATGCGCCCCTACGATCACCATCCACAAATAGCCCCGTTCCCTTTTGTCCACTTCCCTAAACCCGCATCCTGGATTTTGCTACCCCCAGCACCTTCCGGACCTCGCCCCATGCCCCGCAAACCCCATCTCCCTGAGAAACCCTGCGCCGCCTGCGGCCGCCCCTTCGCCTGGCGCAAGAAATGGGAACGGGTCTGGCACGAAGTCCGCTACTGCTCCGACCGCTGCCGCCGCCAGCGAAGCCGCCCGGCATGACTACCCTGCGCCTGCTCCTCGGCGACCAGCTCAACCCCCGCCACCGCTGGTTCGACGAGGTACGCCCGGATGTCCTATACGTGCTGATGGAAATCCGCCAGGAAACCGACTACGTGCTGCACCACGCCCAGAAGATCCTCGCCATCTTCGCCGCCCTGCGTGACTTCGCCCGACAGTTGAAGGAAGCGGGCCACCGCGTGCGCTACATCGCCATCGACGACCCCAGCAACCGCCAGTCGCTGCCCGCCAACCTCGACGCCCTGATTGCCCACTACCGGGCCGTCGCACTGGAGTACCAGGCGCCGGATGAATGGCGCCGAGACCGGCAACTGGCGGATTATGCCGCCGCCAGTCCCATCCCGGTCCGGCAAGTGGACAGCGATCACTTCATCACCCGCCGCGACGAGGCGGCTCGTATTTTCCAGGGCCGCCGCCAGTGGCTGATGGAGCATTTCTACCGCACCTTGCGCCAGCGCCACGGCGTGCTGCTGACGCCTGACGGCAAGCCGGAAGGCGGGCAATGGAACTTCGACCACGACAACCGCAAGCCCTGGCGCGGCCAACTGCCGGAACCGCCCGACCGTCGCCGCCGCCATGACCACCGTGTGCTGTGGCAAACGATTCGCGATGCGGGCGTGCAGTCCTTCGGCAACCCCTCGGCGGAGGCCTTCCCCTGGCCGCTGAACCGCGCCGAGGCGCTGGCCGATCTCGACGATTTCCTGATGCAGCGCCTGCCGCACTTTGGCGACTACCAGGATGCGATGAGCCGTCACGCCACCACCCTGTTCCATTCACTGCTGTCCTTCGCGCTGAACGTGAAGCTGCTGGACCCGCGCGAGGTAGTGGAACGGGCGGAGGCGGAATGGCGGGCCGGGCGCGCGCCGCTGGCGGCGGTGGAGGGTTTCATCCGGCAGATTCTCGGTTGGCGCGAGTACGTGCGCGGCGTCTACTGGGCACGCATGCCGGGTTACGACACGCTCAACGCGCTGGACCACCACACGCCGCTGCCACGCTGGTTCTGGGACGGAAAGACGAAGATGCGCTGCCTGGCGCACGCCATCGGCCAGTCGCTGGACACCGCCTACGCGCACCACATCCAGCGGCTGATGATCATCGGCAATTTCGCGCTGCTGGCGGGGGTCGATCCGGCCGAGGTTCACCGCTGGTATCTGGGTATCTACATCGACGCCTTCGAGTGGGTGGAGCTGCCGAACACGCTGGGCATGAGCCAGTTCGCCGACGGCGGGTTGTTGGCCACCAAGCCCTATGTCTCCGGCGCGGCCTACATCGACCGCATGAGCGATTACTGCCGCGACTGCCGCTACGACCGCAAGCAGCGGGTAGGGGAGAAGGCCTGTCCCTTCAACGCGCTGTACTGGGATTTCTTTGACCGGCACCGGGAACGGCTGGGGCGGAATCCGCGCCTGGGCATGGTCTACCGCACGCTGGAGAAGATGGGGGAAACCGAGGTCGCGGCGATCCGCGCGCGGGCGGTTTTCCTGCGCGTGCGGCTGGACGAGGTGTGAGATGGCGGCCGCCGTACCGCATGTTCCCGACCTGTTTGCCGGGATCAGGGATTGAGGCCGCCGCTTACGCCGCTTTCGGCAGACGGGCGACCGCTTCAAACAGCAGCGCCACGCCCGCCACCAGTTCCGCGCGGGGTTGGGTGTAACCGGTCATCAGCCAGTCCTTGGCGCTTTCACTCACTGCGCCGATCAGCCCCATCGCCAGCACGCGCGCCGTGCTGCCGGACACGTCCCAGTCCGGCAGGGTGAGGCGTATCATCAGCAACATCAAGTCCGCGAAACGGCGCAGCACGCCGTTGTACAGCGCATCGATGCGCGGACTGACGCCCAGCACTTCCAGCCAGATCACCCGCGCCGTCGCCGCGTCCTCGGCCTGCCGGAAAAATGCGTCCAGCCCGTGGCGGATCAGCAGATCCAGCGGTGCGTCGGGGCCGGTGGAACGCACCGCCGCCAGTACGGCGGCTTCCAGTTCGGCGGCCCGCTCCTCATAGACGGCGGCCAGCAGGTCTTCCATCGAGGCAAAGGATTCGTAGAAATAGCGGTCGGTGAGTCCCGCGTGCGCGCACAGGCCGCGCATGGTGGTCTTGCGGTAGCCGAGGGTACCAAAGAGCGCCTTGCCGCTGTCGATGAAACGGCGGCGGCGGCGCGCCCGGCGCGCTTCGGGGGCTTCTCCGGCATAGGGGCGGGGCGTGGGGGCGGCGTCGGTCATCGGCGGTATCCGGCGGCAGGGGAGAGAATGCGGAAGTATCGCCGCTCGCCAAGTTGACGACAAGCGTCGTCAGTTATATATTCTGACAACATTTGTCATCAGAATGGTTCCGGTGACGTTTCCGCCTCCTGATTCCGGAAGCCCAGATCATGCAGATTCCCGCCAAGGTTTTCATCACCGGCGCCAACGGCTTTATCGGCCGCGCCATCGCCGACCGTTTCCGCGCCTTGGGTTCCGGCGTGGTCGGGGTTGACCTCAACGCCAACCGCGAGCTGAACGTGCACGCCGCCGATGTCGCGCAGCCGGGCGACTGGCAGCGGCTGGCCAAGGGCTGCGAGCTCGTGATCCATACCGCCGCCGTGGTGTCGAATTCCGCCCCGGCGGCGCTGTACCGCTCGGTCAGCCTGGGCAGCGCGCGGCTGGCGGTGCAGGCAGCGGTCCAGGGCGGCTCCAGTCGCTTTCTCCACTTGTCGTCCATTGCCGCCTACGGGCTGGACTTCGATACAGACCGCACCGAAAGCGATGACATCGCCCTGCTCAGCGGTTTTCCCTATTGCGACGCCAAGGCGGCCAGCGAGCATCCGGTGCTGGCGGCGCACGCGGCGGGCGAGATGGCCTGCACCATCGTGCGGCCGGGCGATGTCTACGGTCCCGGCTCGCGGCCGTGGGTGCTGATTCCGCTGGAGATGATGAAGAAGCGCCAGTTCCTGCTGCCGGCGGGCGGGCGCGGCCTGTTCAGCCCGGTCTACATCGACAACCTGCTGGACGGCATGGTGGCGGCGGCGCTGAACCCGGCGGGCAGCGGCCGCATCTTCAACATCACCGACGGCAAGAGCCTGCCCTGTGTCGACTTCTTCACGCCGCACTGGCGCTGGGCGGGCCATCGCGGCACGCCGCCGCTGTTGCCGACCCCGGTGGCGAAAACCGTGATCCGCGCCGGGGAGTGGCTCCTGAATGGCGTGCTGAAGCAGAACACCGAGATCAGCGCCGGGTCGCTGGCGATGCTGACGCGGCGGGCGGGGTATTCCATCGCCACGGCGGAGCGGGTGCTGGGCTATCGTCCGGCGGTGGATCTGGAGACGGGATTGCGGCGGACGGGAGAGTGGTTGTTGCAGAACCGGCTGGTTTGACCGGTGCCGGTTCCTGTTAAGATCGCGGTTTTCTGTCTGCCCCCGGCTTGCCCATGACCCCCGCCGCCAAGTCCGACCTCATGCTGGTCGGCGTCACCCTGCTCGCCGCTGTCAGCTGGATCATGTCCCGCGAGGCGGTGCTG
>CAZPZK010000031.1:0-2938 GCA_964591095.1 uncultured Moraxellaceae bacterium
CCCGTTCGGTATCCCCGGCGTCGCTCTGATGCAGCTTGACGAAGATCGTGCAGCCCTCGCGGCTGAACGGCGCGTGGCGGCTGCCGACCGGGTTGCGGACATAGGTGCCCGCCGGGTAGTCGCCGTGCTCGTCGGAGAAGATGCCCGCCAGCACCAGGAATTCCTCACCGCCATCGTGGAGGTGCTCGCGGAAGGACGAACCGGCCGCGTAGCGCACCAGCGAGGTGGCGCGGCCGGTTTCCGCGCCCAGGCGGTCCAGCATCATGCGTTCGACGCCGGGCAGTGGGGAAGGGACCCAGCGGTAGTCTTCGGGGCGGATGACCACGCGCCGGGTGAAGTCGGCGTGCAGGCGGAATTCCGGCGGCGGGGCGGAGGCATCAGCAGGGAGCATGGCGGCATTCGGATTCAGGGTTGTATGAAAGCGCATTGTGCGGCGACGGCGCGGCTGGCGGCAATAGGACAGCCATATATGCAACTAGTTGCATATATCATCGCCCGGGATTAAGCTCGGCGAACCGTGATTGCCGTTGAAGGCCGAAGCCCATGTCCATCCTCCGCACGACCTTGCCGACCACGGCGTCGCGCCGCGAACGCGGCCAGGTCCCCCGCGTGCACGCCCACGACAATCCGCAAACCCGCCGCCTGCTGGACGCGCTGCCGCGCCTGCGCCGCCCCTACCGGCCTACGCCCTGGCTGTTCAACACCCACCTGCAACTGGTGTTCCTGAACGCGCGCAAGAAGACGGACAGCCTGCCCTATGACCGCATCCAGCCGCTGGTCATGGCCGACGGCGGCCAGACCGAACTGCACTGGCTGGGCTTCCACCTGCCGCCGCAAACGCCGACCATCGTTGTGCTGCACACCATCACCGGCAGCCCGGCCAGCATGCAGGAACTGGTGCGCGACCTGCACGACAGCACCGGCTGGCGGGTGGTGCTGTGCCTGCGGCGCGGCCATGCCCACCTGCCGCTGGCCACCCCGAAACTCAATATCCTCGGCTGCACGCGGGATCTGCGCGAACAGCTGGCGGCGATCCGCGCGCAGCTGCCGGAGTCGGAGCTGTACGGCGTCGGCTCCTCGGCGGGTTCCGGGCTGCTGGTGCGCTATCTGGGGGAAGAAGGGGATAACGCGCTGTTCCGCGCCGCCTTTGCCTATTGCCCCGGCTACAACACCGACGACGCCTTCGCCAAGGCCCATCCCTTCTACAGCCGCCTGATGGCGAAGAGGCTGACGAAGCAATTCATCCGCCCGCACGCCGAGCGCCTGGCGCACCTGCCCACCGTGCGCACCTTGCATGCGGCGCGCAGTCTGGCGGAATTCCACGACCACATCTACGAACTGGCCGGTTTCGGCAGCCTGGCCGAGTACAGCGCCGCCAGCAACCCGATGCGGGTATTCGGCGGCATCACCGTGCCGGTGATGATCCTCAACTCGGAGGACGACCCGGTCTGCCGTTTCGAGAACATCGCGCCCTACCGCGAGGCGATGGCGCGCATGCCCAATGTCATCCTCGTCACCACCGGCCAGGGCAGCCATTGCGCCCACTACGAAGGCTGGTCGCCCCGGTCGTGGGCGGGGCGGTTGATGGGGGAGTATTTTCTGGCGGTCAGCCGGACGACAGCCCTGTAGGGGCGCATCGCATGCGCCCTCGCGAACGAACAGAATGCCTGTTCCGGAAGGAACGGCCTGTTCGCCGGAGAAGGGCGCAAGCGTTGCGCCCCAACGATTCACCTGAGATCAACACGAGGAGAGACCCTTCATGCCCGAATTCCAGACCCTAGACGTCACCCTGACCGACGGCGTCGCCACCATCGCCCTCAACCGTCCGGACAAGCTCAACGCCATGAACGCCGAGCTGTGGGCGGAGCTGAAAACCGCCTTCGAGTGGCTGGATGAAACCCCGGAAGCACGGGTGGGCATCCTCAAGGCCAACGGCCGCCTGTTCACCTCCGGCATCGACCTCAGCCTGCTGTTCGGGGTGCAGGGGCGGGTGGCGGATGACTGCACCGGCCGTTCCCGCGAGAAACTGCGCCGCCTGATCCTGGAGCTGCAGGACAGCTTCAACGCCATCGAGCGCTGCCGCAAGCCGGTGCTGGCGGCCATCCACGGCGCCTGCATCGGCGGCGGCATCGACATGGTCACCGCCTGCGACATGCGCTATTGCTCGGCCGATGCCTATTTCACGGTCAAGGAAATCGATGTCGGCCTGACGGCGGATGTCGGCACGCTGCAACGCCTGCCGCGCATTGTCGGCGAGGGCATGGCGCGCGAATTGGCCTATACCGGCCGCAACGTCAGCGGCGCGGAGGCGCAGGCCATCCGCCTGGTGAACAAGTGCTATGACACGCCGGAGGCGCTGTTTGCCGGGGTGGAGGAGATTGCCCGCAGCATCGCCGCCAAGTCGCCGCTGTGCATTCGCGGCACCAAGGAAATGATCAGCTACGCCCGTGACCACAGCACCGCCGCCGCCCTCAACTACGTGGCGACGTGGAATGCGGCGATGCTGTTCTCGAAGGATCTGGAGGAAGCCGCCGCCGCCTTCCTGCAGAAGCGTCCGGCCACGTTCCGCGACTGAAGCCTAGCCCGGCACCCGGCCGCGCACGGCGTGGGCGCGGGCGTGCAGCGTCACCCGCCCGTCGTCCGCGACCGGCAGGCGGGCGCGGACGAATTCGCGCATTGCCGTCACGTCGTCCGCGGCCATCTTCGCCAGCGCCGGGGCCAGCGACGGCCCCAGCAGCGCGGTTTGCCAGAAGTCCTCGAAATCCGGGAATTCCCGCTCCACGGTGATGGCGGTGGTTTCCACCGCCGTCAGGCCGGCGTCGGTCCACAGCGCCCGCAGGGCGTCGAGCGCGGCGACGGCGGCCTGCGGCGGCAGTACCGGCGCGCGCCCCTGGGCCAGCAGCGCCTGCTGCAGCGGGGCATAGGGGAAACCGCCGCC